>CAZZDT010000008.1:0-14965 GCA_964652435.1 uncultured Bdellovibrionales bacterium | reverse complement strand
CCGGACTTGGCCCACGGGGCGGCACATAGACCTTGTTGGTAATGGGGCATCGCTGACCGATGATTCGCCCCTCTTTGATCGCTCTTAAAAATCGACCACGAGCCACTCCAGAGGAAATGGTGTAATCGAGTCGTGTGGGCACTTTAAAGCCCGTTACCTTTTTATTCTCGTCACTCATCTCAAGCCTCCGGTTCAAAACAAATGATATCGGTCATGTAACCGACACGTTCTTCTGCCCAGCGAGCCTTGACCCGCATTCCTGTCGACATGGCATCCATGGAACCTGCATCCACCACGTGGAGCATGGCTGTATCTGCCCCGTCGAGCTTAATCAGAGCCCACCCAAATGGCTTTTGCAGAGGGTGTTTTTCGCGAGGAT
Source organism: uncultured Bdellovibrionales bacterium (assembly GCA_964652435.1). Lineage (GTDB taxonomy): Bacteria > Myxococcota > XYA12-FULL-58-9 > XYA12-FULL-58-9 > JABJBS01 > JABJBS01. The sequence continues at coordinate 14,586 of CAZZDT010000008.1, read as the reverse complement.
TTTCAATCCAAGACCAAGTCGTCACCACTCCGGAATCCTTCACTTCAACCATCTCCGAGAGGTCTTCGCTGGTTTCCGGGTCGTATTCCTGAGGGGGAACCATCACGCGGCCATCCTGAGTTTTAATACCCAGAATTTTGCCGTCTCTAAGCCCCGTAAAAAAATCACTTAGGACAGGTCCCAGTGTTCGCGTATAAGCAAACTCCATCACATAGGGAGCTGTGAGCGATTCATCGTGTGCATTTTGAGAATCAGTCATTCATCAAGCCTTTACTGAAGTCAGTTGAGGAACATGGTTTTGTTCAAGAACTTTGTCGCGACCGCCCATAAACCAATCCACTGATTCTTCAATGGCGACCTCGATCGGCCCAGGATTATAACCCAGTTCGCGCTTTGCCTTAGATACATCGACCCAGAGATAACGCCCACCCGTGTATTGGATGGCCTTATCCACAATCAGTGGTTCTTTGTGCGTAATATTGTCGGAAATCCACTCGTTGATCTTGCCCAAGAAACTGATCAAGCCGGTTTTAAGTTCGTGCTTGGGCTTAGGCACTTTTGCAATTTCACACACCATCATCCCTAGCTCTTTGTAGGTCAGGTTGTGGCCACCCAAGATATACCGTTCACCGGGACGTCCTCGTAAACATGCAAGCCAATGGCCCATGGCAACGTCCTTCACGTTCACACCGTTAAAGCCGCCAGGCAGCCAAACCGGATTTTTTCCAGACGTGTATCTTTGAATCAGGACGCCCGTGGGAGTCGGTGCAATGTCGTTACCGCCAAAGGGAAACGTTGGGTTGCATGCAACAACATCGAGACCCTTGGTACAAAAACTAAGGGCTTCAAGCTCAGCCATGTATTTACTCATGACGTAATGGTCGGCCACCATCCAGTTGTTGAAGATGGTCGTTTCGTCTGCAATTTCTTGGTCGGGTAAGGTACCAATGGCGGCAATGGAGCTGGTGTAAATGACCTTCTTAATGCCTGCGGCCATGGATGCTTCAAGCAAATTGCGAGTACCGATGATATTTACTTTGTACATCACATTTGGATCGGGCAACCAGTAAGCGTAAATGGCGGCAAAGTGAAACACGGTATCACAGCCTTCAAGACAAGACTTCAGCGAGTCCACATCCAGAAGGTCGCCTTCAACCATATCGATATCAAGACCGTAAAGATTGTTGAGTGGGTCACCCTTTCGGACCAAGGCTCTTACCTTCACCCCCTCGTCCAAGAGTATTTTCACAAGGTGTGAACCGATAAATCCACTCGCCCCGGTAACCATCGCAACCTTTGGCCGATGCTCGCTTTGTTCAGTCATTGATAATCCTTTTGATGTGCCCTTATGACGTGTTCCCCGAGCCTCACTGAAACATGTTTCACCCACCTCTGCAAGGCCAAGTGAAACATGTTCCACCCCTCTATGGTAAACGTCCGTAACGCACTTAGAAAACCCTTAAAATGCAGGAAAGTAGAAGATTTTAGACGAACGTCTAAAACGTAAAATCAGGTAAACAAACGGCCAAATGGGCTGGCCCAAAGAAAGCGCATAAACTTCTTCATACCGTCATCTTTTTCAAGCGAATAAGGATAGTGCGTGCTGGTGATTAAGCCGCCCCAAGTATCCACGATGACAGACTGCTGAAAGGTGTAATTCAAGAGGCCATTTTCACCATTGACCTGCCCCAACCCACTGTTTTTACGACCTCCAAACGGCGCCTCAAGAGCACCGTAGGCCATGGCCATATCGTTCACTGAGCAGCTACCGGCATCGAGTTCGGAGGCAAGCTTCACACCCTTGGCTGAATCCCGTGTCCAGATATTTGAACTGAGCCCGTATTCAGTCTCGTTGGCAAGCTTCATAGCCTCGGCTTCATCCTTAACCACCATGATCGGAAGGATCGGGCCGAAGGTTTCATCCACCATGATATCCATATCGTGGGTAACATCGACGAGTACAGTCGGCTCATAAAAGAGTCCTTCTAAATCTGGATTGCGGCGACCCCCGGCCAGAACTTTCGCACCTTTATCCACGGCATCTTGAACCTGGCGTTCAATCAATTCCATCTGACGTTCCCAAAAGATGGCTCCTACATCAAACTCACCCTCAGCTCCCTGTCGCAAAGCTTTTACCCGCTCGACAACATTCGCGATAAACTCCTCGGCAACATCTTGGACCACATAGATTCGCTCAGTCCCGCAGCAATATTGTCCCGTGTTAAAGAGAGCACCAGCTACGGCACCGGCCGCCGCGCGGTCAATGTTTGCGTCTTTGCAAACAACCATAGGGTCTTTGCCACCAAGCTCCAGCGTGCATGGGATCAAGCGCTTGGCACAGGCCATAGCCACTTTACGACCGGTCCCAACACTTCCCGTAAAGCAAATTTTATCCACACCAGACTCAACCAATGCCGCGCCAGTTTCACCGTCGCCCTCGACCACCTGAAGCAGATTCTCGGGGAGTCCTGCCTCCGCAAATAGCTTACCGACCATTTTACCGGAGAATGGTGTTACTTCCGATGGCTTCAACAAAACAGCATTACCAGCCAAAAGAGCCTGAACGGTAGGATTGAGCGAAAGGATAAATGGGCCATTCCATGGGCTGATTACGCCAATGACGCCTAAAGGTTGCTGGATGATGTGAAGCTTCTTCGAAAAGCGCAGCGCGCCGTGCAAATTCTTCTTTCTCGTTTTGAGAATTTTAGGAGCACGTTTGCCATAGTAACGCATGACATCACAAGCAGCGAAGATTTCAATCATCAGTACTTCAGTGGCCGCTTTACCGCTCTCGTTGAGGACCACTTCAATGTATTCGTCCATGTTGTCGAGGAGTATTTTCAGCGCTTTGAAGATATAGGTGGCTCGTTTCTTGGGTGTCAGCTTTGCCCATGATTTTTGAGCCTCACGTGCACGCTTAAGCGCTTCTTGAACCTCGTCGGCACCGTCAACTTGAATTTCCCCAATCACTCGAAGATTAGCCGGACTTTGCAGCTGTAACTTACGACGTTCGCCTTCTGGCACCTTTACTGCGGTGACAATTGCCATAGAATTCCCCTGGTGTCTGGTCTTTGCCTTCCCACATCAAGCAAAAGACGAGATTCATGCTGAAGTGAAACGTGTTTCACCCTTCCCCAAGTTACGGCAATCCCGGTGTCTTGACAATGCGTGTCATCGGCTCAGGCCACAAAAGGGTGTAAGGGCTGGTAACGGTTTTGAGTATCCTACTCGAAGGAAGACCCTGTTTCGGAGAAGATTCGAATCACGCAAACACCTGATAAAATAAGGGCCATTCCAATAAACGCAGGCAAGTCTAGAGACTCATTGTACACCAGCCACCCCACAACCGTAATCAAGACCACCCCCAGGCCTGACCAAATGGCATACATAATTCCCAGGGGCATCGTCCGAAGACAAAGCGAGAGCAGATAAAAAGCCACACCATATCCCAAGACCACCAAAACACTGGGCCAAAGACGCGTAAATTGTTCGGAAGCTTTCAAGGCAGAGGTTGCAACCACTTCTAAGGCGACTGCTAAGGCAAGATACAAAATACCCATGTCTAAAATCCTAGTCTTTGGAAGTCATCAATCGGTGAACACCATTGTAAATCACCATGCCCAAGAGCATCGCGAAGGTAAAACCAATGGCTTCTAGGGCTCCCCCCGTTGTTGAAACCACTGCCGGTCCTGGGCAATAACCGCTCATGCCCCAACCGATTCCGAAAATGGCACTGCCCACCACAAGCTTTACTTCTAAGTCGTTGGTTGGAGGTCGCTCAAAGTCTGAACCATCAAGGGGATTGCCCCGCTTTATCATGATGCGCTGGAAAACCATGTGCACACCGATGGCTCCCACCATGACAAAGGCCAAACTCGGATCCCATTCTCCAGCCAAATTCAAAAAGGCGACTACTTTATTACCGTCGGTCATGCCCGAAAGGCCCAGGCCCAACGCAAAGATGATTCCGGCTACAAATACAAAGAAAAACGTCTTCATCCCGCCGCGCCTCCTAAGAGGTGAATGGCAGTGGCCGTGATAAATCCAGTGGCCATGAAAGATAAAGTTGCCACCAACGAGCGCTTTGAAAATCGAGCCAAGCCACAGACGCCGTGACCACTGGTACAACCATTGCCCATACGAACCCCAAAACCCACAACAACGCCCGCTGCAAGCAGGTCAAAGAGAGAACGCCCTTGAGCCACCTGAATCACTTCAGGACTCATCACCACCAACGCCATGCCGCCCGCCAAGAGGCCGGCCATAAATGCGGAGCGCCAGCGTAACTCCCTGCCTTCGGGCCTTAAAAATGTAGCCATAATCGCACTGATCCCAGCCACATGACCGTTGATAACCAATAGCAATGATGCGGATAAGCCAATCAAAACACCACCCATGATTGCATTGATGATGGACTGAGGATCGATATGCACTGGCTTAACTCCTGACCAAGGCGTCTGCCTCGTAAGAAGAACATAGCCCAAACCCCCGATATTTCTCCAGTTATATTCATGAAAGCATCAATACCCTTGGCCAAAAGGGCAAGCTGTGTCATCTGGGGCTTATGAAATGGGCTCAAATCATTATCACGACCGCTCTTTTGAGCATTGTCCTCACCGGTTGCAAAACAGCCGAGCACACGCCGCCATTGAAGTGCGATCATCTCACACCGCTCGAACCCGGGATTCCAGGCAGCCCCGACAATTTGATTATGCTGGAAAACAGACCCAACGGTGTAAGCGAACTGGCAGCGCTCATGCGTGAGATGCTCAAATCAATGAAAGATGCCCGCGGCCAACTGATACACAAACAACCGGTCACCCCATTAAAAACTTATGAGCGTATGAAGTGTGCCTGGCCAACGGATATGAGCAATCGTACGGCGCAATTTGATGCTGTTGCCGACTTAACGGTTCAAGCGATTGAGAACTTCAATCAAAATCCCAGTGAAGATTCCTACAATACGGTAGTCGCAACCTGTATCACGTGTCATCAGCAACGCTGCCCAGGCCCCATGGCCGCCATCCGACCTCTTCTCTTGAATAACCAGGAAACGCAGGAACCAAGTCAAGAAGCGCAATCGGAATCGTGTGAATTACCGCTTCAAGAAAAACCCTAATCAGGGCACTTCATCGCCGTATCGGCTCGTCCCCGTTGCAATCAGATAGTCGCGAGCATCCCATCCTCGAAGAGCCGACTGGGAAAGCGGATGCGGTCGATACATCACTTTCGCTCTCACCTGCCCCGTCTCACAACCCTCGGGTAAAGCAAAAACATGCTCCGTTAGAGAGTTTGTTCCCGGTGCAATGCGGTTGTCTCGAACGATATTCACAGCCTTATAATGGGGTACTTCTAGCCGTCCCGAGCTGTCCGCTAAAACCTTTGCAAAGCTATAGCCTGAAAGTCCCGCTAAATGCTTTGATCTATCGCCATCTTGCTCTTCACCGGTCCAGGCATCTCCCACAAAAACGATATCACCCGGCTCAAGCGCGAGAGCAGCATCTAAAGTGACAAGGTTATCGACTGCACTTAAAACCCGAGCCTCACCCACCGGGTGCTTGACCTCCAAACCTTTATCCTCAGGTGCAAGTTCAGCCGAAGCAAAATAACCGATGCCATTGTAATCGTCGTAAGCTCCCGTTGGGCGAACCACACGCACCACCTGCCCCGGCTCAATAGGCTGGCCGCTGGCGAAAGTAAGAACCGCGCCCTTTACATTCACGGTCTCTCCCACCACCGCTGTTGCATATTCTCCACCCGTACTTGGAATCGTCATCCCAGAGGTTGCAACAAGAGTTCCGCAAGCATCAGCATCGGCTTCTACCACCATCACCAGTGAGCGCATGGGTTCCCCAGTGGGGACGGCATGACCACAGCCAATATTGGCTACACTCACCGTTGCATGGATTTCTCCAGGCATGGCTTCAACTTTCACGCTTACGTAGAGTGCCTGATCAATCAAACGCGGGTTACCATCTAACGGACCGCGAAAAGTATGCTGGCGAATATCCGACGGGTCCCGCTCGAAACCAAAGGTAATAGACTGGTTTTCGCGTGTACCCATATTCGTAGAATTGGCTACCCCATGCGTTTCGGGCATGTGACAAAACTGGCAGGGCGTTGCTTCATTGTTAAAGGGGCCATCCAACCACTCAGAATAGGTCGTATGAACCGGCAACCCATCGGGAAACTTATCTGCCTGGATGCTTTCACCCGGAATCAAAGCATCCTGATTTTGTTCGTGGCAGCCCGCACAAAAAACGGCCTCATTAAACTTAGGCTGATAACTGCCACCCATGGCAGGATTGGGCACATCGATAAGCGGGCCGTAATAAACCGGATCCCAAATAAAGACGTTACGACCGGGTTCACTGGGCCTTCCCATAACAAGTCGCTGCCCTACACCCGGTGGCTTGCTCATATCGATATCCGCAACCTTATGGCACACATCACAGTGCACCCCTATGTCATAAGCAAGCCCCACTGCTTCGTTTAAGTTTCGCCCCCCCAAGACACCATCGATACCCGGCGCATGACAATCGGCACATGCACCAAAAGCCGTGGGCATATTCTCAGCGGACAATCCTGGGTCGTCGCAAGTAAGCTGACCTTCACCACCGCAACCCGGGTTTAATTGCGCAAGCACACCATCTTCAACATAACAGCGCATCATCAAGGTTGATTCAGTTCCAGGCTCTTTACCCTGACGCCACTCACCACCGGCGCTTTCGCACTCGGCTTGAGTTCCCCATTTACGATTCACCCCATTGTAAATATCGTGGAGCAATGGATTCTTAGCCGCCTCTGCGTGCTTGGATTGCAAAAAGTCGTAGACAAATTTCGTATGACAATGGCTGCAATCCTCCTTCATGTCATTCAACCCATCACCTGGGTCTTCAAAAATATACTCTTCGTTGTCGGGACCTTTGATTTCTCGCATGACCATCGTGATGTCGTCGTCTGGAGCAAAATACTCCTGCCCAATCGCGCGAAACCCTGACTTAGATGCCACGGCCGTAACACTCCCATAACCAGGGTCGACAATATCCAGAACAAATCGACCATCCGCATCGGTGAGAACCCGCGCGCCTCCTTCACCCGCTTGAAGAACGGTGGCTTCAGCAACCGGTAGCCCATCGTCATCTAAAACAGTACCGGTAATCTGAAACTCGCTGATGGGTTCGGGTTCACGTTCCGTTGGAAGAGCTGGCGCAGGAGTCGAGGCTACTTCTGATTCGCTCGTATCAACGCTACAGCCAAAGCCCAGCCAGAGAACCAAGCCTATGCATAAATATCGAGTGCTCATTGCAAACCCTCAATCCATGCTCTGATGAGAGCTAAGCCTTCCGTGTCAATTGACTTACTGGCCACTGGAGGCATCTGCGCGTTGTTTCCTCGCTGCAGCATCCGGTAGTAAATTGCGCTGGCTCCCGGGTCACCTGCAACGACACGCCCCTGTACATGCTGATCTTTAAAGATTTGCGTGGGTTGTCCAACTGCAGTTTGAAAGGCGGCGGTATCAGCCAGCGATGTTTGCTCTATATCCCACCAAAGATTCATATTCGCCTGAGGCAGGCCATCCACTGAACCGTTATGACACACACCGCAATTGACATGCAGGTAGCCCAAAGCGGCCTGTGTGGTGCTATCGCCAGGCAAGACTATCTCTGGCGGCTGGGTGCTTAAGAAACCACCTGCCGCTGCCATTGAAAGGCTAAAATCCGTATCATCATGATCAAGCTGCATGGCCCCAAAGCCAAGAGCACGGGATGGTCGCCCACCGCCGTATTCATAACTGCCATGGCACTGACGGCATTGGGGTTCACTGGGAATATCGTGGGGGGTCCCTTTAGCGTTTTGAATGCCCTCCGGCGGGGCAAGCGTTGCCTCCAATTCCTGCTCATTCCAGGCATAGGATGCATAGCGAAAATCTCGTGGTCCTGGGCCAAACCTTTCAATTAATCGCGTCTCCAGCAAAACACCGTCGAGCGAAAACTCTTTAAAAAGGCGTGTTCCTACAGGAAGTGACCAGTCGTTCATATTTGAGGTATCGATAACCGGATCGCACTCAGGCAAATAAACCCAACGGTTTTTGTCGGCACCGTCTGACCAAAGCTGAAATCGGGGTTTAAAAGATTTAACGGCCGAGTGAACCGTTTTTTGAGCAATATCGCTGTAAAGCCCGGTTTGGCTCAATAAAGCTGGAAGAGCATCACCCACTTGCACTGAATTTGCGCAAGGTTCATCGGAAACGTCCGATACCGACGGATCTTCCGTCGGTACCGAACCATCATGTTCATGTTCTGAGTGGCTTGAATGGGTACACGCCACCAGTAGGACGAAGCCGCCTAACAAGAACCCGTTGAGCCAGGTTTTATAAGAGAGCCCGTCTGATACCATCAAAGTCCTGCGTGACTCCGAATCGCATCCATCGCATCAAGGTAACCACCATGGTCATTATGGCTATGACCAGAATGACACGAAATAATTCGCAGTTCAGGGGATACCGCACACATCTCAGGATGTCGCAGTTGAGTCATCGGCGTTGCATTCGCAAAATTGTTCGCATTATCCGCGAGCACCGGAAAACTCGTAATCCCTACTTGATTGGCGTAAGCCTCCACATCTTGTGGGGTTGCTGGCAGGGCATTGCCACCTTCATAAAGAGCGAAAATGAAGCTGAATCCCAAACCTGTTTCTTCAATGAATTGCTGCTGTGCATTCTCGAGACGACCTGCCTCGACAGTACAGCCTTGTCACCACGCGGCCGTCATATACAGGATATGGTACTCACCATAAAAATCCCATATTGAGACAGTATCACCACATTGATCGACCATTTGGACGTTCTCAATCAAATCGCCAATATCATTGCCAGTGGAAGCCAAGCGGCCCGGGTCGTTCTTCTTCCAACCACACTTGTAACAAACATCTTCTACGTTCATGGGATCGCTGCCGCAAAGCATTTCTGCTGCGTCATCAAGTCCATCGCCATCCGAATCCATCAAATCAGGGTTCGTGCCCTGCGCTATCTCGTCTTCATAGCTGATTCCATCCCCATCTAAATCAGACATGGGGTCAGTGCCCCCACAGCCCGATAAGCTGAAAATCGCAATCGCCACATACATGCATCTTTTCATTGAAATACCTATCAAAGGTTTAAAGTTGGTCTGGGCAAGTACCATGGTTCTCTTGGTTAGTGCTACCGAAGCTGGGTTTATCTGACAACCCAATAAGTACCTGTTTTTTAATGGAAATTTTAACTTCTTTTCTTATAAAATGATGTCATAACCTTAAAATATTGAAATAGCTCATTAAATTGAGAATTTTCGAGAAGCTTGCTGAAGTTGTTATTCTGGATCGATCTCGAATCAACCATTCAATATTGACAGTTCCACCATAATTTAAGACAAGGCCACGGGGCGTGAGTATCGACAAGCGGGAGCGAGAAGAGATGACAAAACAAAAAGTTTTGGTAGTAGGTGGCGCAGGTTATATCGGCAGTCATGTCTGCCAAGCCCTCATCGCCGCCGGACATCAGAGTGTTGTGTTCGATAATCTTAGCACCGGGCACAAAGAGAACATCTTGCCGGAGTCTGAATTCATAGAGGGTGATATTCTTGACCAAGTGGCTCTTCGAAATGCCATGGACGGTATCACCTCGGTGATTCACTTGGCCGCGCTCAAAGCTGCCGGCGATTCCATGAAAGACCCCGGACGATTTGCCACCCAGAACCTAAGCGGAACCATCAATCTTCTCAACGCCGCGCTTGAAGCTGGCGTAAAGACATTTGTATTTTCTTCGAGCGCCGCAGTTTACGGAGAACCTGACTACGTCCCCATGGATGAAGCCCACCCCACCCGACCCATGAATTTTTATGGGCATACTAAACTCGCCATTGAAGGGCTTCTGCCTTGGTACAGTCAACTGAAGGGAATTCGCTTTGCAAGTCTTCGATACTTCAATGCAGCGGGGTACGACGTTCAGGGAATCATCAAAGGCTTAGAGAAAGAACCTGGCAACCTTATGCCCATCGTGATGGAAGCAGTGATGGGACAACGTGACAAGGTGGTTGTGTTCGGAGATGACTACGACACAAAAGACGGAACATGCATTCGGGATTATATCCACGTTACCGACCTTGCCATCGCCCATGTGCAAGCACTTGAATACATCATCGAGAAAAACGAGGACCTCACCCTCAACTTGGGAACATCCAATGGACTCAGCGTCCTCGAAATATTAGAGGCCACAAAGCAACTATCGGGAGTGGACTTCCAGGTTGAAATAGGTCCACGCCGCGCCGGAGATCCAGCAGTGGTTCTGGCCAAGGCCGATAAAGCTCAAGAAGTCTTGGGCTGGACTGCCCAACACAGCGATGTGAAAACCTTGGTTGAGTCTATGCTCAACGCCTACCGTAACCAATAAGTTCTCTCTGCCTACTTGCTGCTACGGCTCCCCAACACTGCTGATTTCTTTTACTTTTCTACAGATCCCCGAGCTTCCTATCTCGTCATAAGGCATAAGCATGCTCTGTCTCTGTCTATAGTTCTTGGGTCCGCAGCCCAAACCTCGCTAATATGTAAGCTCGAGGAGATACCGCGATGGATTCACTCAAAGTCTGGGTTACGGATGATGTTGAAAGCTTCACCGACAAGTTGGTCGAGCACAAAACAACACTGGGAATAGAAGTCCAACCCTTTGCCAATGGATTCGAGCTTTTCCAAAAACTCGAAGAATCGTCCTCCGTGCCCGACATCTTGTTTGTTGGCGATGACCTGCCGAGATTACCCACTTGCCAAACCATTTCTGGCCTGCGACGCGAACTTGGCCTGCAAGCACTTCCGATTGTAGCGATTTGCGATGAATACAACCCAAACTTTAGGCAAGTGTTTGCCCGTGTGGGTGGTGACAGTGTTGTGGACCGAAAATTTGTCCTCGAACATATTCAACATCTTCTGGAAACCATTCGCACCGGAAGGTTCAACCGTTCCAGGGCAAGCGGGGCCGTCGACTTCAGTGTCAAAATGGGACGAATGAGTATCCACTGGCATAACAACAGAATTTGTCTCTCAGGAATCATGGACGAGAATGCAGCCCTCAAACGTATTCTACCGGTTATCGAAAAAATCGAGGGACCTATCCTCTTTGATGTTGGCGAAGTACATGCCGTTAATCTTGGTGGATTGCAGGCCTGGAAAGAGTTCATAACCAAACCACAGTTGGCATCCCGCGAGGTTGAATTTCATAGATGCTCATTAGCTTTGGTCGAGTACTACACCCTGATGCCCGGTTTTTTTGGTGATAACCTCAAGATAAAAAGCTTGGAACTTCCTCTGGCCAACGAAATGGCATTAGCCATTGCACCTTTTGCCCTTAACCGAGCAACAGACCGCCAAGAGTCTACCTCCATTGGTGGGCTTCGAGACGTGGCTGCTCTTAGTGGCGGATTTCGCGAATGTGAATACAATCCAAATCTTCAGCCAGCCTTAGAGGTCAATCCACCGTCTGATCACGATACATTCAACATGCGGTATTTCTATTTTCTGCATACCTTTCTAAAGTATCTGCTGAGTGAGATCTTCATTACACAACAAACGCTGATGGATCAGGTCGGGCGCGTCAGCGCAAGATATTCAGGCGTGCGCAGCGCGATTGAGACGTTAAGAGAAACACCACTGACCAATATGCCTGACCGAAGCTCTTTGGTGAATCAAGTAAGAGAAACTTATGAGCCTCTGCTGGCATCGGTTCTTGTAGCAGAAAGCCTTCTCAAATGCTTGAAGCTCAAGATTACATCCCAAGGCAATATCCTGGTGCATCGAGGTGAAATGAGCCGAGTGCTGGGAGGTTTGAACACGCAGTCTTACGAAATCGTCAAAAACGCCGCCAACGAACACGACGTTAAAGTTGCCGAGCTCAACTATGACAACCTGCCTTCTCCTCAAAATTTAGACAAGCTTACCAATGCCATCGTAGGTATGGTCGGAAAAACACTGGAGGACCTTGAATCTATCTTGGATGGCCTAGGCGTTCATATCCTCAATACGGTCAAAACGTTTGTTCATGAACACGGTAAATTCATCACCGAAGCCATCGAGCAGCTTCGAGGACAAGGCGCCAGTCCACAGGCCCTAGAAGATTTCGCAAGTCATATCTGGCTGAACTGGCAGCCCCTTCGCAATATGGATGAATCACTGGATGAAGCCGAAAAATCCGTGGCCAGTGCAAGACAAGACTTACACCGCGTCATTGTAACCTTGGATTCTCACGACCAACTGCGGCAAGTGGTTGAGCACCGGCGTGATGAAATCAAAGCACTACTCGGTAACCAACCCGGAGAGAATATCACCGCGATGATCGGTGACAGTGCCGTGACCATCATCGAAAAACGCATCGCATCTTATTACTTCACATCCCTAGCCGATAAGCTTTCGGATGATATTGCAACCGACGGTGGCGGGTTCATGATGTTCTAAAGGAAACTATGGAGCTTGGTTCAAGTCCCAAGAGTAATCGTGAAATGCAATTTTCACATTTGAAGCAATATCCTGGCCCGTCGCTTCTCTTGTTTCGCGAATGATGTAGGCTTTGAGAGTTCCTGCATCGTTCACAAAGTCAATTTGATACCAATTGAAAATCTTTGAAACCACGATGGTATTGTCCTGCTGCCGATAGAATACCTGTCGCTTGTCCTCAAAAAACTCTCGCGTCTGAGTATTGAGTTGTCTGGAGACAGAATCGCCACGATAAGGTTCTGCCAAAAGCGCCGGGCAACTCTTGGCCGCACACACCAAAGCAAAATGAATTCGAGCATCCTTGAACCAGGGACGAATCAAATTGTTTTCCAAATGATTTAAACTGATTGCCTGCGACCCACTCCATCGAGCTTGAAGCCAGTTGAAATCAAAAGCGCCTTTGGAATCAACTTGAATGTCATTGATGGACTTTATGGGAAAATACCTAAGCACCAATTCAATAACGGCTGCATTGTACAGGTTCAAAAGAAGTGCCAACTGAGCAGGTTTATCTAAACTCTTAAATTCAGCCTCGCAAAGCTCCGATAGGCTTTTCACATAGCGACTTAATGCTTTTCTGTCGTCGTTATTTTTGTGCCAAGCAATATAATCCACTTGGCCGTTGCGAACATACTGCTTAAGGAGTTGTCCCCAAACATCGTGAGTGGGTTTTACAGTTTGACATCTCGTCTCATTTTGGACTTTGGAAAAAGCACTTTGGGATGTAAAAACAAACCCGATAAACAATATACATCGAATTAGGGAGATAGCCATGGCGAGAGAACTTTGAAGAAGTCTCAAAGCAGGACAATAAATGAGTAAACTTTAAGACTTTGGTTTGAGAGAATCAGGGGCAAAAATTGTTCGAACGTCCATGTTGTGGTCAGCCCCATAAATACCAATACGAATCGATAAGTGGCTGTTGCCCACCCAAGGCCAGCTGGCTGCATACATGACAAGCCCCTCACCTGCTTGAGCCGCAAAGAGCTTTTGCCCTGCTCGAAGTCCACCCATTCCTTGGGCAAGAGATTGAACGCCTTCGCTCGCGTCTTCAATATTGTCCGTGGTCCACTCGTCGGTAAAGACACTTTGAAGCTTGGTCAAAAAATTCTGGCCATCTTCACCTTGGATCACCATGAGAGCAGTGTTCCAGCGCTCATCCCAACCCCACTGAAGTTCTGTGCCTAATTTTTCCACTGTCTCTGAAAGTAATGTCTGTACCATGGTCGTCACCTCTATTACTCGCATATCAGAGTTTTAAGAAAGCACAACTTTGTGCTCAGTAATTGCCCAGTAATTACCAGACAAAACGGGTAGTTGGTACAAGCGAGGAGGATCAGGAATCAAACCAATGGGGTTTCCAGCTGCTCTCCATTCGCAATTCTGCAAGTAGGTCTACGATGTGTCCCGCCAAGGACTTCGCGTGGCGAACAAAAGGAGCGTGGCCATATTCTGGAGGCTCGATAACGCGGGTGTCATCGGGGAGGTGCTCTTGAAAGAAATCCAAGCACTGAGTCGGCAAGATACCATCTTCCTGCCCCCATATAAGCACCACGGGAACCTTCAGCTGAGACAACTCTTCTGCACTGAGTAAATCTTCGGACTTTAAACTGTCCAAACGCTGCTGAAGAATCTTACTGGAAAAGCGATGACGGACGCGCCAAGCCACCACATGCCGAAACGGCGGGACCTTACCAAAGGCTCGCTTTAGAAAATCCAGCGAATCACGATGCGACTTCATGCGAAAGAGCTCAAGAAAATTATCGAGTTCTGGCTGCGTCATGGCCGCTCCACCGGGCGAGCATAAGATCAGAGCGCGCACTTTATCTGGGTGGGCCAAAGCAAATCGCACCCCGATGAACCCGCCCATGGAATTGCCGAAGACAACCGCAGGCTCGGTGATCAAGGAAGCCACCGCTTTGTTCAAGGAATCTTGGAAATCTTCATGGGTTTGTTCGTCCGGAGGAGTCGAGCTTTGTCCATGACCCGGTGCGTCGGGAAGAATGATTTCGCGGACCTCTTTGCGAAGATGGCGCATCATAGGTGTGTAGTGAGCGCCACATGAAG
>CAZZDT010000007.1:0-15289 GCA_964652435.1 uncultured Bdellovibrionales bacterium | reverse complement strand
TTAAGCGAGGAACCAGCGCGCCTACTCCCCCGCCCAAAACCGAGGCAGAGATAGCCGCCCTCGCTCAGAGCACCATTACCCAGATTGTGGAAGGCGGAGGCGGAATTCAATTGCCCACCAACTCGAACCCTCAAGGCTCACTCGACGATGCCATGAACGTTATTCTAAGCGCCACAGACGAAGACTCGAGCTCAAATTAAAGCCGACGCTGGTTGCGAGCATCAAGCAGCCGCACTATACCCATCTCTATGCCAATTCTTATGAACCTATGCATCAGTATTCTCTTGGGCAGCAGCATTGCGATGGTGGCGCGCCAATCAAACGCTATGAAAGAGAACTGGCTTAGCTGGTCCAGTCTGGCCATGCTCGCATTCCAAGCAGTATGCATGACTCCCATGGCCACTTACGCGTTTCGGTTCTACCCTGACTGGTCCATGCTCTATCTTTTAGACCCCGAAATTTTTCCGAGGTTTCCGTATTGGGTGGGCTGGTTGTCCATTGTGGTGGTTATCTCGAATTTTCTGACAGCTACCTTAGCCTACCTAACGACTCGGCATGGGATTTTATTGGGAAAATCCACTTTGAGCTTAGCCCCCATCGTAATTGGAGCCACTGCCTTGCTCACCACCTTATTGCTTTTCCACAAACGCATTTTCTTCATTGGCGACTATGAAGCATTTCTAGCCGGTGAAGCGAAACTGATCGTAACCACCGTCGTCGGAGGTTGTGGAATATTGGTTTGTTGCTTGGCTTTTGGATTTGTAGCCTGGCTTTCACGAAGATTCTCTGAAGCCGACCCCAAACTGTTCTAGTATCGAAAGGTACTGGAGATAAAGAAATACATAAAAGACTGGAAGTATTTCACCTTCTTGAACTGGTATGCATTTGAATCAAGTTGCGAAGAGACCACGGCACTGATCTGATCTTTTTCCACAACATCATGGCCAGCTCCAAAGCTGTACATCAACCCTACCCGCGATAAGGAATGCTCTCCAAAATACCCCAACGCAAAGCTCATTCCATAAAGGTCAACGTCCGGTGACTGACGTACCTTACTCCACTCATCATCTTCACGAATCTTACTGGCACTGGAAAAGTCGGTAAAAAATCCCCAAGCAATACTGACCTCAGGAATCAAAAGCCATTCAACACCAAGATTCGCGTTTACCACCGCCTTACGACGAACCGTCTTTACAAATGGAAACAAGGTATCCGCTTCTTGAATCTCTTCACTCTCACAACCATTGACGTTCTCATCCACCCGAATCAAATCATAACAAACGGGCAAGTGAACCGAGACGTCGGCACTCAAAGTAAAACGGTGACGCATGCTGTAGTTGGCTCCGGCCCGAATCATCAAGCTGCGTTTATTCTCCGAAGAAAATGACTGTTCACTTCTTTCTAAACCTTGAGAAATCAGCGGCGCATCCTCGGGACAATCTCCTCCCGGACAATCCGCACTTAAGCGGTCGCGCACATAAAGCAATTTACCCGACGAGTTCATAGGGATGGTCGGCATTTGTACCGAAAGGCCGAGTTTCAATTGCGGTGAAACAATGTATTTGGCACCCAAACCCAGCATTAAATTTCCACTGTAAAGGGAAACCTCACGCACAGCCATGCCCGCAGTTTGAGCCTGAGAACTTTGAGTTTGTTGAACAACCAGCTCGTAATTCGTCAGCGTTCTAAAAACATAAAAAGCCGAAACGCCAAGTCTAAGTTTATTGGTTATCTTGCGGCCGTAAGCAATCCCCGTCCATAAAGAGTTATCCTCCAGACGTCTTGAGTAGTTTCCATTTAAAGCTGCGCCTTCAGAAAGGGCAGGACTTGATATCGCCATTTTACGAAAAGACGGAATCATCGCCACCAAACCAAATGCTTGCTTCGGCAGACCGTTCGGCATTTTTTCCCCGAAGGTTTTTACGAAACCTGCACTGGCGGGAATGACAATCAACTGAGAAAAATCCAATTCTAAATTGGCAATGCCTGGAACAGCGGTTGAAAAGGAATCGGGATTAATCTCACCACGCTCAAAACCATAGAGACTTGTCGAAACTTGAAGACTCGACTGACGAACATCCGCCAGGCCCGCGGGATTGAAGTAAACACCTGAAGGGTCATCGGCCAGACTAACGTACGCTCCGCCCAGACCTAAAGCGCGGCCGCCCACCAAAAAGTCTTGATAATGGGTATCGTCTGCTTGCACGGGAATCGCGAACGCTAGAATCAACGCAAATGATACATAACTGGAAAGTCTTAACCACGGACCACGCAACATATTCATCAATTCTCGCATGGTTCAGTAATCCAGGAAAAGCGAAAATAAGATTAGGCCGCTCGGTCCCGAGGAGAGGTTTCAAGATCAACCGATACAATCTTACTCATACCGGGTTCTTCCATCGTGATGCCGTAAAGCCGATCCAAATGACTCATGGTCTGCTTGTTGTGCGTAATAACGATAAACTGTGAAACCTTAGAGATTTCTCGAAGCATCTCATTAAAGCGCCCAACGTTCGCATCATCAAGCGGCGCATCGACCTCATCCATAACGCAGAATGGGGTTGGCTTAATCAAGAAGATCGAGAACACCAAGGCGGTTGCTGTCAATGCTTTTTCACCACCAGAGAGAAGACCAACATTCTGAAGCTTCTTACCAGGAGGCTGGGCAATAATATCCACACCACACTCTAAGAGGTCATCGGAATCACACAAGCGCAGTTCAGCTCGACCACCCCGAAACAAGCGTGGGAAAACCTTCACAAACATTTCATTGACTGCTTCAAATGCTTCTTTAAAGCGAACACGGCTGGTGCGATTGATTTGATTGATCGCCTTACGCAGAGAACTGACTGCTTCCATCAAGTCGTCACGCTGACCGGTTAGGAAGGTATGACGTTCCATCACTTCTTCATGCTCATCAATGGCCGTTAAGTTGATAGAACCCATGTTCTTAATGAGACGCTCAATTTCCTCAATGCGCTCCTCGGCCTCAGCCCCCGGCGCAGGATGATCTTGATAGTCTTTAGCAACCTGCATCAACATGACATCGTGCCGCTCAAGAATCTGGTCACACAATCTCTGTTGTTCCATTTCCAAACGTTGCAAACGCATACGCTCATCATTCAATGAATTCTGTAGTGAAGAGCTGCTGCGGCGACGGTCTTTAAGCGCTTGCTCAACTTCGTTAAGCTTCTGACGTTTTTCTTCGTACTTTTGGCGGGCCTGCGAAACCGCATCCCGAAGGTTTTGAGCGCGCTCAACCAACTCACCAATGGTTTCATGACCTCTCTCAAGACGGTCACTTAACTCCGCAATCAAAGCTTCACCTTCGGCGATGGTCTGCTCATCTTGGCTCAAGCGTTCCTTTTGCTCCGATTGATTCATGCTCAAACGTTCAATGGCGCTCTTGAGCGAAGACAATCTCTCTTCTTTACTGGCGATATTTACTTTCAGGCTGGTCAAATCTTCCGAATGAATTTCCAGCTCTTCCGCTAAACCCGAGCGTTGTAGCAAAACCGCGTTGACCTTTTCTTCGGCCGCACGTTGTCCAGCTTCCGCTTCTTCGGCCCCACTTTTCGCATCCTCAAGCTCTTGAGCAATGGTGATGGTTTCATCACGCCGCGCCTCAAGTTCGTACTGCAAAACTTCAGAGCGCTCATTCAAACGTCTGAGTTCCGCGTGAGCGGTTTGGCGGTCTTTCGAAAGTTCGACCTTTTCAATTTCCGCTGCTCGAACTTCTTTATCAAGTTGCTGAATATCAATCTCAAGCTGGAGTCGTTCTTGCTCCAGAGCTTCTTGCTTTTCTGCGGTTTGAGCCAACTCGGACTCAATCAACACCACTTCATCCTTGAGTTCGCGGATTTCACGTTTACTGGCCAAGAGTCCGCCACCTTCGGCGGTCCCACCGACCATTAAGCCGCTGAACTCTACGATTTCGCCTTGCAATGTGACCAAACGCCCAGAATCGGTATCTCCGGAAGAACGTTTGCTTAAGACTTCTCGTGCCGCTTGGAGGTTCTCCACCACCACAACATCGGAAAGCAAACTGCGGGCGATATCACTGAAAGCTGGGTCGTAAGCCACGAGGTCCAATGCTGTTCCCACAACACCCGGTCCCGACAACTTTAATGAAGTCGTAGGGTGCTTGGTTTGAAGGGGAATAAATCCACCACGGCCCGACTCGTGCGACTTTAAAAATTCAATCGCATTTTGAGCCACATCCAAATCTTGTACGACCAAATATTGGAGTCTATCGCCAAGGGCCGCTTCCACAGCTGTTTCGTAATCTGCCGGTACCGAGAGAACATCCGTGACCAAGGCCTGAATACCCTCGATGGCGCGCTCACCGTCGGCTCCCATCAATGCTTTCACACCTTCAGAGTAGCCTTCCAAAGAACGCGCTATCTCCTCTAGAGATTGTAAGCGCGCGGTGCGCTTGGTGAGTCGACCTTGAAGCTCGTTCAATTGCTTCATCAGATCGCCCACTCGACCACTTACTTCTTTAAAGAGGTCATGAGATTGTCCGAGTTTTTCGCGCCAACCTTCCAGCTGAGTGCCAAGCGCATCGTCTCGCGTCACCAAATCATCATGCTTGGAACGCGCATCGGCGCATAGCTGTGAGAGTTCACTTTGCTCAACCAATAAGTTTTCCGTGAGACGCTGTGTATCGACCTTTTGCTTTTCAAGACCCGAGATTCGAGCACGCTGTTGCGCTGCCTGATGAACCAGTTCTACCGCTTGCGCTCGCAAAGATTCCACTTCCCGATCTGCACCAGAAAGTCGTTGCTGCAAGCCATCCACACGTTCGGTGAGTTCTTCCAATCGCTCTTGGTCCCCACCCGAATTATTTTCCAAGTTGCCAAGCTGCTCAACCAACGTGGAGCGTTCACCACTGGATTGCTCAAGTCGCAAATTGGTATCGCGCTGATGCGTTCGTGCGGTCGCAATGCGTTGCCGGGTTTCCTCAAGCTGCTCCGACCAGTGCTCAATGTCCCGGCGCATGGAAACAACCTTTGTATCCGCATCGGAACTCACTGCTTGACGGGCCTGAATATCTCGCTCCACCTCGACCATCTTGAGCTTATCGGCCTCAAGTAGACCTTCATCGCTGTCAATGGAACGACTGGCATCACCCACTTGAGTGTTCAGACGCTCAAGCAGCTCTTTACACTCCTGTTGTTCCTGCAAGAGACCAAAAACGCGATGGCTGGCGCGATGCAAATCAAGGCCTCGTTGCTCTTCGCGAAGACGCTTATAGCGCTGCGCCTTTTGAGCTTGTCGCTTCAGAGATGCAAGTTGTCGTTCCAATTCCGCGATGATGTCATTCACACGAGCTAGGTTCTGCTCGGTGCTTTTCATTCGACGCTCAGCCGCTTTTTTCCGCGCCTTGAATTTGGTAATTCCCGCAACTTCTTCAATCAGGCTACGTCGGTCTTCGGGACGCGAGTTAACGATAAACCCGATTCTTCCCTGCTCGATGATAGAATAAGCGCGCGTTCCCACACCGGTTCCAAGAAAAAGATCCGTAATATCTCGAAGTCGACATGGAACCTTATTGATGAGGTACTCAGTTTTACCATCGCGATGCAGGCGGCGCGTGATCCCAATCTCTGAATACTCCATGTATTCAGGTGGAACGTTGCCATCATTATGAAAAGTCAGCGTCACTTCGGCCATTCCGAGGGGGCCGCGGCTATCGGAACCCGCAAAAATAACATCTTGCATGGCGCGACCACGCAGGTGCTTGGCGCTCATCTCACCCATTGCCCAGCGAATGGAGTCGATAATATTGGACTTTCCGCACCCGTTGGGACCTACAACGCCGGTGATACCATCTCCAAAGGTCAATTTGGTGCGTTCCGCAAAGGACTTAAACCCGCAGATTTCAAGGCTTTTAATTCGCATATCAGATCAAAGTGCCCCCAATGATATGAAATACCATACCATAGGTTGCCATATCTCTCCCCGTTAAAATGACTAACAGAGTCACTTAGCGCCGAGCAAGGTCAAAGGGGGCGCTTCTACACTCTCTGAGCGGCTTTGAGCAATTGCGATCTAAAAGGATCTTAGTGGGAACTACTTTAATATGCCCACGCGCGGGATCATCACGCCAGCAACGGTATCAAAGTCTTCGTCGACATCCAGATTGGGTGAGCCTTCTAGAATCGAGCTCTGCGAGACTCCCTTAGCAACACGCTTGTATTTAGCTGCCGCATTTTCTTGGCCATAGGGCCGATTGGCCTGGGAAGCTTGCACGGCTTCCACTCTCCGGAGCCCGGGATTGGCCGCAGCCGGAGGCTGATAGGCCGCCATGGCCATGGCCACAGGCGCCATATCTGGTCGCTGCTCTGCCATATGCATGGCACTGAGGCGTCCGCTGGTGGCCTGACGAATATCTAAAGCACCTTCGAGCCTCTGCTTACGGACCACATTTTTTTCGAATTGTTCTACCGTGGCTTGTCCCAGGTCCATGGACCTATCTGTAACTGTAGGCTGCTTAACATGATCATCTGGCGTTACTGCGAGAACCTGAGAACTCTGCTTGGCTCTAAGCACATTTTCACTCAGCTCGGGCCGAACGGATGCCCCAGGGTCACTGGGCTGAATCGATTCAACAGTCTGAAGGGGGTTTGCGCGCATTTGAGCATAAGGATCGCTGGCTGCAGCCACAGACGACGCAGCATCGGCTCCACTGGAACTCATGCGACGGCTCAACCGTTGTGCGGCTCCCACATGGCCGACCGGATTTAATGGATCAATGCTCACAGCCACCCCAATCGATAGGACTCATGCCCCAACGAAAGTCGTTTCAGTTTCAATTCATCTGATATCGAACCGGGTATGGCTCATATGGCACGCCCTCGTCAACCCGATGACCGCGCACCTCAAGTGTAAACCCCGTTTCACCATCAGAAAAGCCTAAGACGTTATTTTATTTGAAATTTTATGCATTTTTGGTCCGATGACCGCCCATGATATAGGTCATTTATGCGAATTATTGGCGGAAAAGCCCGAGGTAGACGGCTCCAAGTTCCTAAAAGTGGGGTTCGCCCTACGCCAGATAGGGTCCGAGAGGCGCTCTGTTCGATGCTCGGCCCGGAAATTCCCGATGCCCGCATTCTAGACTTATTCGCGGGTTCCGGGGCATTTGGGCTCGAGTGCCTGTCTCGCGGCGCTGGCACCGTAACCCTAGTTGAGAAAAACACCAAACATATTAGTGTGTTGAGAGATAATGTAGCCAAGGCCCAAGTTGGCAGTCCTATTATCATGCATATGCCTGCCTCACGGGCCCTGCGGCAACTTGGCAATCAAAATACCAAATTCGACATCGCTTTTTTGGACCCGCCATTTGATGCTGGATTGCTCGAGCAATCGCTTCACTTACTGATTGAACAAGATTTGATGGAAATCGATGGCTGCGCTATCTGCGAGCATCGAACTCAAGCAGCACCTCCAGAAGCACCCAGTGGCTGGTGTCAGGTGCTTACCCGGGCTTACGGAGATGTTACGATCACTGTGTTTAGAGCCCAAACTGAGAAGGAAGAACAATGACGATCGCACTTTACCCAGGCTCCTTTGACCCAATCACCAATGGGCACGTCAACCTGATCAACCGGGGCCTGAATGTCTTTGATAAACTGATTGTTGCGGTAGCGAGCAATGTTCGAAAGAAGCCTCTTTTTAGTACTGAAGAACGGATCGAAATGATTCAAAGCGCGGTCCAATCAGACCGACTTGAAGTGCGCTCTTTTGAAGGTCTTCTTGTTGACTATGCACGTGAAATTGACGCTCGCATCATTCTACGTGGGCTTAGAGCACTTTCCGATTTTGAGTTTGAATTTCAGTTGGCCCATATGAACCGACGTCTTGGGGCTAAAAATCCGGGTGGTATTGAAACCATCTTCATGATGACCGGTGAAGAACACTTTTACGTCTCCAGTAGCCTCGTGCGTGAAATTGCATCTTTTGGTGGAGAAGTAGAAGGCCTGGTTCCCGAGCTCGCCTACGAAAAGCTCAAAGCAAAATTCTCAAGCTGAGGCTTGCTCACCTCTTGAGACCCTAAAATTTTCCCAAGAAATGGTTCAATAAGCCTCTTAACTCTGCGACTATCAAAGTAGATAAGCCAGGCTGTATTGGCGAAGAGAAGAGCAACTGTTAAACCCAGGTCTACAAACGAAAGATTGGTAAATTCAGGTGTTGAACGCCAAGTCGAAATTCATTCAAGGCATGCTTCTAGCCTCGGGCTTTCTCTACTTAGCTCTGCTCAGTACAGCGTGCCAAGACAAGCACATCGTTCGTGGTTACCCCGATCAATACTCCGGAATTGGAGTCGAACTGAAAATCGATGAAGCCAGTTCCCAACCCGTTGTGGAAAGAGTTCTCCCCGGAAGCCCTGCCGAGCAAGCAGGAGTTATGGTGGGAGATAGAATCGTTGCCATTGATGAAACCCCCACCAAGGGACTTCCGTTCGGGGAAATCGTCGTAAAAATTCGCGGTAAAATCGGCTCGCAACTGAGCCTTAAGTTAGATCGCGCCGGACGAACCATTTGGTCAGTTATGCCACGGGGAAGCCTCAAACGTGTGGATGAAGACTACAAACTCACGACAGACAAGTAGACTTAATGAACAGAGCCACTGTGCATCAGCTGTAGAGGGTCGATTCCCATCTGGTGCAGCGCCAGCTCCCAAACATCATCTGGATTGGACTGAAAAATAAGGTTTACATCTGCCGGGGCCACCAGCCAGGCGCCTGTTGTGACCTCTTCGGCCAACTGGCCCTCGCCCCAACCGGCATAGCCTAAAAATACCTTCAGGTGCTCGGGCGGCTCTTCCACCAGCATGGATAACGACTCCAACGAATAGCTCAGTCGAATATCGCCCATCACCGTTTCGGTTTCCGGGCCCTCTTGTCCTGATTCATGAAGAATAAACGCACGATCGGTTTGAACCGGGCCACCCTGAAAAATCGGCTGAGTTGCGTCCCCATTGAAGCTCATATCCTGGCTGGCGCAAAACTCGCCAATTTCCAGTTCTATCGGTCGGTTCACAACAATACCCATAGAGCCTTCGTCAGAATGCTCTACAAGCAGAACAACACTGCGAAAAAAGTTAGGATCGACCAACTGCGGAACAGCAATCAAAAACGTTGGGGCACCTAGCATTACTCGCTCAATCATAAGAATGAGGATACCGTGATCACGGAAGCGGCTCCAAACAGAAAGATCTAGAAAAGCCGAGTTTTTTTCAATTGATGCCGCGATTCAGCTCCAATCCAGATTTAGAGATAAAATTTGTTGCTCTGAGATTTGAAATGACCGTCGAAAGTGCTGAATAATAGTAGCGATTGATTGCTGATCATGGCGTGCCTAGACGGGAAATATAAAATCGTCCGGTTGTGCAGAAAATCAGTTAACGGTCTGAGCAAGTGCTGACACTCAAGCCAAGGCTCTAGCGGGGAAAACAAAACGTGAGAACCACTACTAAAATCTGGGTTGGAATCAGCCCACTGATATTTGGGTATGTTGTATCGCAAGCGATCAACACCTACATGAGTGTGAGCAACGAAGAGCTGCTTACACGTTCTGGTGAGGCCGTTGACGGGGCATTGGAGGGGAAAGATATCCTCGTCCAATTCGACACCATGTTAACCCAATACACCAAAGCCATTACCGAACAGGACGAAGAAGCGTTTGAGCTTGCTAAAGAAGCATCCGAATCTGCAATCATCGGCCTCAAAAAACTAAGCAAAAAGGAAATCGGTAAGGTCAGGCAAAAAGAAAGTAACCTCATATCCAAGCAAGCCGGTGAAATTGTCGAACTCTATAATGAGATAGCGCAGATATTCGTCGATATGGACGATGACGAAGACACCATGGAGCAGGCGAAAGACCTTGCCAACCGCCTTAAGGAAATGCGGGAGAAGCTGGTGAAATTCACCGACGCCTTGGCGCAAGACGTTCAAAGCGACTTAACCGATATTAAGGATGGAACCGCAGCAAACCGAAACTTCAGTCTACTGCTATTTGCAGCGATGATGGCGGTGGCTTTCCTCGTCATTACCAATACCATTTCTAAATTCATCTCCATGCCACTTAACGACATGGTCGATCGCCTGAAAGATATCGCCCAAGGTGAAGGTGACTTGACCCAGCGACTTCAAGTAAGCGGCGACGATGAAATTGGTGAATTGGCCCAATGGTTCAACACCTTCCTCGAGAAGCTACGCGGTATTATCGCAAGTGTTGGCGAAACCACCGAAAAACTCTCTCGCTCGTCAGCTGTTTTGGAAACCACTGCTGTATCCATGACATCGAGCGCGGGGCAAACCGCATCCCAAGCTACCATGGTGGCGGAAGCTGCCAATGATGTAAGTGACAACGCACAGCACGCAGCCGTGGGTGTTGACGAGATGGGCCTCAGTATTCGCGAGATTGCCAAGAACGCAAACGATGCAGCAATGGTTGCAACCCAAGCGGTTCAAGTGGCCAAATCCACCAACATGACGGTTGAGCAACTGGGTGTCAGTAGTGCTGACATTGGTAAGATCATCGCGGTTATTACCTCCATTGCTGAGCAAACCAACCTACTTGCATTGAACGCTACCATTGAGGCCGCCCGTGCCGGTGACAGCGGTAAAGGTTTTGCGGTTGTTGCAAACGAGGTTAAGGAATTGGCCGGTGAAACCGCGAAAGCGACCACCGAGATTTCATCCAAGATTCAAGCGATTCAGCAAGATGCAGATGCGTCTATTACCGCAATCGGTAAGATTGGCGGCACCATTGAGCAAATCAACGCCCTACAAACCAGTATTGCTGGCGCGGTTGAAGAGCAGAGTGCAACTATGGCCGAAATCGGTCGAAGCGTTGGCTTGGCAGCTAACGGTAGCTCACAAATTGCGAACAACATCATGGGTGTGGCAACTGCGGCCGATGGAACCACCGATGGTGCAGATAAAACGCAGCATCAAGCACAAGAGCTCGCTGAGGCGGCTCACAGACTGCAATCTCTGGTTGGATTGTTTAAGACTTGATTCAGATTAAGAAGCGACTCAATGAGCCGCTTCTCTTTTCCAATTAAATTCGAAGTTCAGTTGTTCGAGCAGTGGTTGGAGCCTGTTGCAAGTAGACCCTTGCGATCACAACATCATCTTCCAGCCCAACGCTGACCAATGCTTCTCCACCGCCCACTTCAGCGAGGCGCTGAGCCACGGAGCCGGTCACACCAACGGTCCATACCTTACCGTCATAACCTACTTCGATTTCTCTGAAGTCAGCCCGTGCACCAATACCAATGGCCTTAAGATAAGCTTCTTTAATAGCCCAGGCCGCAGTGAGTGCGCGGTCTCGGTTGTTTGCTTGATCTGCCCAGGCCCGCTCAGCTTGAGTAAAATAACCATCGGCCCAAGAATCATGGCGAGGCTCAATCACCTCCACATCGATTCCAGGTAAAACATCGGATTCCGAACAAAACATAGCCGCTGCCATAGAGCCGCTGTGACTGATGGAAACCCGTGATGCCGACATGCCTTCGCCCACAATCACAATGGTTGGCGCACCGAGATGGTCAGGCAAGATGCTGATGGCACCATATGGAATAATCGCGCCTTCTTTTCCAAACCTTGCTTCACGAATCAAACGCTTCGCGGCAATGCGTCCCGCGAGCCAATCACGCTTACGTTTTTGTGTTTTTAGAGTATCAAAACGCTTAATCTCTTCGGACGAAAGATACTTTTTCACCGTGCCCCGAAGATCCACGTCCAACATGGTATCCACATCGGAAATATTAATGCGCACCCAATCTGGAACTTCAGCTTGCGTCCGCATGGGCTCAAAACGATCCTTAATAGACAATGTGCGCAGCGTTGCGGTGCGATAGCCACGCATCACTTCAAAGATACGGCCCATGCCATCATGAAGCCACACATCAAAGCTCGCTCCACTCTCGCCAAACGCACGTCGACGCACACTGATCAAAACCGGAACATTCGCTGGAATCGGCTCACCAAGATGCAGCGTATCAATCCCTGATGGAAGTCCCATACGACCCAGTTCAGCCATTTCCCAGAGCCCGGCGGCTTGAAAACCTGCTTCACGCAGATAAGGCAGTGTGACGAATTCGTCGTGACTCATCTTCGACAACCATTCAGGTCTGTCTTGAATGGGTTCAACTTCCACCCCATCTTCACCGAGTCGACTGACATCACCAAGAACCTGAAAACGCGGCCCGTGAAAATAACGGCTGTAAATATCTGAGCGCGTCAGTCTTGGGTCCCGTGGCATCTCCAGACGATCTGGCAACACCCGATTCACCTCCAGACGCTCGCCCACAAAGGCATCGGCGATAAAATGTGTTCGGCTGATAACCTTACCCTTAGGCGTGATCAGCTGGGTATTTAACGAAGCCTTGGCCTGACCGTTCTCAAGCACCTCAACATCCACAATGATGTCCATAGCCTCATCATTGAAAAATTTCACAGGCTTTTGAAATCGAACATCCCGAAGCTCGGTCACTGATTCGCCCAAGCATGCATTCAAGCCTTGAACCATCAGCTCCACACCCAATACGCCGGGCAAAAGTGGAATCCCATCCACACGGTGGTCATCAAGTCCGAGGTCAACCTTCGGATCGATATGGGCCGTGAACCGCATACCCTTTTCCGTGGTTTCTGAATTTGAGAATATCCCCAAAGCAACCGGCGTCGACTCGCCCGACTCAAAGTGAATTGGAGATTCTTGCTCGAGGCCTGAGAATGCTCCTAACTCACCGGCAACCACAACATCACCGACCATATTCGATAACGCCAAAGCTGCACCGATGGCTGCGCCCTTCTTAGCTGGTAATAAATCTACCCCGCTCGCTTCCAATACTTGCTGCACGGAGCCACGGGTCGCCATCCCTACGTCACCCCATGCCGTCCAACAAACATTTAAGATATTGGAATCGATAGAGCGCGCCGAAGATGCCAGCCACTCATTCGATGCAGAGTAATCTGCTTGGCCAGCATTACCAAAACGACCTGCCACCGAGCCCATCGTTAAAACGCGCTTCGGCTTAAGTCCCGCTTGTAAATGTTCTAATGAAGCAGCCTTCGGCTTGAACGTCCATCCAAATGAATTCTCGTCTTTTTGATGAATGAATTTCGATTCTTCAAAACCGGCACCATGAATCAACAAATCAATGGTTTCGTGCTTTGTCTTAACCTGCTCAATGGCGGCCTGCACGCTCTCAGGTGAGGACACATCACACTGAAAAACTCTTACAGTAGAACCCAAAGCCTCCAATGCTTCCATGTTCCGAGTAACTTCTAATTGTCTCTCGTGCTTCTCAATCCACTTGCGGATGGTAACCGGTGTAACCCGTGCACCCGTAGCGGCCAAGGTCGCCTTCGCAATTTCCTTTTGCTCTTTCGGTGTTCGGCCTGAAATAGGACTGTCATCAATAGCTACTCCGACGGTTCGCGCCATAATGCTAAAGTGGCGAGGTCCCTGCTCCGCCATATTGCGCAGAATCTCGAAAGTGACGCCTCTCGCTCCGCCCGTTGCTACGACCGCACTTACAGATGCGTCTGCATCGGAAAAGTTTACCAAAGACTCAACTCTCTGTAGGGTGAGTCGCTTACCCGCATGCCACGAGATTTCTGAAGGCCCAGAGCTTTCCAGTTCATCCAAGAGACTTTTCGCCAAATCACCGGGGGTTCGTTCATCCATGTCCACAGCAATCGTTCGCGCTTCAGACCATTCTTTTGTCAGGCTCTTAGCGATTCCCGCAAATCCAGCTGTGAGTTCACCGTCATGGCCTTTCGCAAGAGCACCGAAAACACCATGAGAAGGAGCTGCTAAAAGAAGAGAAGTACCCTCCATTTGCCCACCACGCTTGGTGGCAAATAGACGAACCGTTTCGAACGCACCCTCTAAATCTGACGCTGCGGCATCACTGCCAGTGGCACGGTTGGCTACAATAACAATGCCATCCAAAGCCTCAGTGGAAGCCTTGTTCTGGGCATCACCCCAAGAGTTGCTACTCAAAGTTCGAACACCGCGGCGTCCCAGCTCAGAATCAACTGCTGAACGCACCGCTTCGTTTGGAGCGATCAGCAACAATTGCTTTCCCACAAGTGAAACCTCGCCGTGTGTCATCGCCGGTGCTTCAACCACACCCACTTTGTCCACCGAAAACTTTCCGGCCAGTAAAGGATGAGACTCTTTTGGTACCGATACTTTGGTTGGCTCTGGATCACGTGGTCCATCGCCCATTTCACTGATCACGAAATCACAAATGGCATTCAGGGTTTGGTAGTCAGCCAACTTGAAGTTTTCTTCTTGCTTGATTCCGTAACGCTCACGAATCACTGAAAAGATTTCAGCCTGCTTTACGGTATCGATACCCAGATCGGCTTCCAGTTGAAAATCTGGCTCTAACTCGTCCGGCTCGTACCCCGTTTCCTGTGCAAAGAGTTCGACCAGAGCATTCAAAATGCTGTCGCGACTCACGCCTTCTGTTTCATGGGTAGACACAGCCGTTGTCACTTCAGGCTCAACTGCTTTGGCTACGGTATTTCCAGCTTCGACGTAACCCACAATCGCTTGCAAAGTTTGATAATCGGAGAGACTAAAAGAGTCATCTTGGCCCAAGCCATACTTCTCACGAATGACGGAAAAGATTTCAGCTTGCTTCACCGTATCGATACCGAGATCGGCTTCAAGTTCATAAGATGGCTCTAATTCATCAATGTCATAACCTGTGTGCTCCGCAAAAAGAGCTTGAAGCTCGCCCAGTAAATCACCACTGTTTTGAATTACCGGAGACACTTCGGACTTGGCCGCCAACTCTACTTCGGCTTGAACCTTCTCAACCACAGGGGCTACAGGCTCTGTAAGAGCATTACCTGACGCCGCCGACATAACATAGTCTCTTACTGCGTGGAGAGTTTGGAAATCAGACAATTGAAAAGAGTCATCTTGACCCATCCCATATTTTTCACGAATCAAACCGAAGATCTCAGCTTGCTTCACCGTATCAATACCGAGGTCGGCTTCTAGCTGATACTCCGGGTCAAGTTCATCAATTTCATAACCCGTTTGCTCAGCAAAGAGATTCGTCAATTCTTTAAGAACGTTTGCACTGTCTAAACTTGGCGCATGTGCTGGAACCAACTCAACCTGAGCGGGCGTTGCATCAACCAACGTCGTTGTCTCTTCCACGGCCTTTGTTACGCCTGTCATCTGACTCATGACATAATCGGTGACCGCTTCCAGAGTCTGGACATCCGCGAGCTTAAACGTGTCATCTT
>CAZZDT010000006.1:0-16324 GCA_964652435.1 uncultured Bdellovibrionales bacterium | reverse complement strand
TGCCGCTATCGTCAAGGGCACAGGTGGCATCGCCAAGGGATGTGGCGCCGGA
Source organism: uncultured Bdellovibrionales bacterium (assembly GCA_964652435.1). GTDB lineage: Bacteria > Myxococcota > XYA12-FULL-58-9 > XYA12-FULL-58-9 > JABJBS01 > JABJBS01. Next base: position 16,272 of record CAZZDT010000006.1, on the reverse strand, counting down.
GATGGCGACAAAGTTAGAGCCCGAGGGCGCCACGAGTTGACCGTCAGAGTTATCACCCCAACAGTTGATGGTTCCATCATTGAGAATTCCGCAGGCATGCTTGGGGCCGACGGTGATTTCACGAAAGGCATAGCCGGGAGGGTTGTTGATGCCATGGGCGTTGTTCCCAACACAGGCCACGGTACCGTTGCTTCGAATGCCACAGAGATTGCGCCGTCCACCTTCAATGTGGACAAAGCTCTCAGGGGTTCGGGAGTTGTTTCTGCTTCCCCAGCAAGTGTAGGAGCCTTCCTCATGAAGCCCGCACATAAAGTTTTCACCTCCGGCGAGGGCAACAAAGTCTGAGTCGGTAGGTGTGGGCGTTAGGTCGGCGGTGCTGCTGTGGATATCGACGCAGGCCACGGTGCCGTCAGCGCGCAGTCCACAGTAATAAGGTGCGCCTTCGGCAACGGCGACAAAATCGTTACCGGCGGGAATGGTGGGCGGCAAATCATAGGCGTAGCCCCAGCACTCGATGCTGCCGTCACTTACCAGTCCACAAGAGAGATAGCGGCTTAAGGCAAGGACAGTGGAGGTTGCGCAATAACCAAGCGTGTTGGGTTTGATAAGGGGATGGGTGTCGTTGCAATCAACGTCACTGGTATATCCATCCTCATCCAGGTCTTCGTAGATGGTGTCTGTTGGGTCTGTTGCATCTGCTTGGTCACTTGGGTCCGCCGCATCCGTTTCGTCACTTGGGTCCGCCGCATCCGTTTCGCCACTTGGATCCGCCGCATCCGTTTCGTCACTTGGTTCCGTCGCATCCGTTTCGTCACTTGGGTCTGTTGCATCTGCTTGGTCACTAGGATCCGTCGCATCCGTTTCGTCACTTGAGTCTGCCGCATCTGCTGGGTCGCTTGGGTCCGATGTATCTGCAGCGTCACTTGGAGAGCTCTCATTTTGTGATGTCGGATCTGCGGCGTCGCTGGCGTTACCCTGTGGCGATGTATCCGACGAGCCGCATGAGGCTAAGAAAAAGCAAATAATAATAAGAGCTTGGTAGCTTTTCATCGTATTCCCCCTGGTCTGACCGTGCCGTATTCATCGAGTGATGAAGCTTGGACCCAGAATCTTTTCAAATATTCAGGTCTCGGCGCTTTAATTTACATTTTTGTAGTCAGTGTGATCAAGCCAGTGCGCCGCCGCAGCTTGATCCGGCTCCCGCCGTGCAGCCGTAACAATGGTTTTCTACGGCGATGTTGCCTTCTCGTAGTTCGTCTAAGGATTCGATGTCCCAAATGGTTGGCCGCTCGGCATGGGAAAGATGGGTGGGCATTTCCAGCATCTGGTTAAAGTCGCAATCGTAAAGGTGACCCTGCCAGCCTACGCTGATTTGTGAGGTGCACATCAAATGCTCAAGCGTACTCTCATTGTAATTCTCTTCAAGCAATCTCATATAGCTGGGCAGATTCCCGCTGCGCTCAAGGCTTCCTCTGAACCGGCTGATGGGGAGGTTGGTGATGGTGAAGAGTTGATTGAAAACGATGCCAAAATCAGCGGCTAATCTTTCCTTGTAGGATTGTTCGAGAGATTGTTGGGCCGGGGGAAGAAATGCACCTCCGGGGTTGTAGACCAAATGGAGGGCCAGTGAACCATTGGGTTGACCATAGCCCAGGCGATTGAGCAATTTGAGCCCTTCGATGCTTTTATCAAAGATGCCTCGGCCCCGCTGTTTATCCACGTTATCTTTGCTGTAACAGGGGAGACTGGCGGTGACTTCGACTTGATGTTCCGCAAGAAATTGTCCCAGGTCTTCCTGACCCGGCTCAAATAAAATACTGAGATTACATCGATCGATGACTTTTTTCCCCAGCTTGCGACTCTCTTGTACCAGCATTCTAAAGTTGGGATTGAGCTCGGGAGCTCCGCCGGTGATATCCAGAGTATGGGTATTTTTCGATTTCCCTAAAAGCTCCACCAAGCGCATGGCGGTCTTTTCATCCATGAGTTCGGTTCTTTTGGGACCAGCGTCAACATGGCAGTGATGACAGGCCTGATTACACAGCTTTCCCAGATTAATCTGGAGCGTACCGACATGGGTTCGAGACAACTTACCCTGAGGGCTCTCTTGCATGCGTTGCGCAAATGAGGCCTCAAAAGGTTCAATAGGTTGGATTATGGTGAGTAGAGCCGACATATTTCTCCAATTCCACCCACAGTCTATCTCAAAATCATTTATTTTGCACCGCCCAAGAAGCCAAACCTGCAGCCTTGAGCTGATGGGCCCCTGGGTGTAAATCTTCGAGTATGAAAAGTAAGCTTATGCATTTTGTCTTTGCCCTTTGTTTGGTGGCAGTTTTACCAATCTCCCATCTACAGGCGGCACCGCTTTCAAGTTGTGCCAACCCGCACGACGCGGTGAAGACCCTTCTCGATTGGCTTCAGCCTCAAAGTTATGACCCGGCCAAAGCGGCCTTGTGTTTGAACCTGACGGGGGAGCAAGATAAGGGAATTGGCGCCAAGCGAGCCCAGCAGATCATTGAAGTTCTGGATGCAAAGGGGCTCTTCATTAAGCTTGAAGATTTGCCGACCAATCTCGAACACGTGGATGCAGCGGGCAAAGCGCGTTATCAGCTTAGTCCTAAAGAGCCAGATTTATTTGTGGAGCGCATTGGAGACCGCTGGCTCTGGAGTGCGCGAACCGTGAGTCGCATTCCCGATATTTATCGCTCGGTTTTTGTGGTGGACACCCATAGCTTTGTTCGCTCGCTTCCTCAGTGGATGCAGGCTGAATCATTGGGGGTGGCCATTTGGCAATTCGCAGCCTTATTGGGGCTTCTGGTTTTAGGTCTTTTGGTTCGTTTACTAACCCGAGGCGTTTTTGGTGTGCAGACGCGTTTGACCATGCGCCGGTTGAAGGTGAATCCCGACGATGCCCTCATCAAGCAGGTAGGCAATCCCTTGGGCACGCTGGTAGCCACTGGTTTGGCGATTCTTGTATTGCCTTTGTTTCTTCTGCCGGTGCAACTCAATCAGTTGGTGCTTTTAGCACTGAGGTTGGTTTGTGCTATTTCTGCGGTGGTTGCGCTCTATCGGGTGGTTGACCTCTTAACTGCCTGGCTCGAGGAAAGAGCGAATCTTACAGATACCAAGCTCGACGATCAGTTGGTGCCCTTGGCGCGCCGAGCAATGAAGATATTCATTGTGAGCATCGGTACTGTTTTCATTTTGCAAAACATGAACTACGACGTAGCGTCGTTGATTGCTGGTTTGGGTATCGGTGGTTTAGCCTTTGCCTTGGCGGCAAAAGATACCATTGCAAATCTATTTGGCTCGGCCACAATTTTTGCCAGCCGCCCATTTCAAATTGGAGACTGGGTGAATGTGAGCGGCTCCGAAGGTGTGGTAGAAAGTGTCGGTTTTCGCTCTACGCGTATTCGAACATTTTATAACTCTCTGGTGAGTATTCCGAACTCACGTGTGGCTGACAGTGTGGTCGACAACTATGGCGCACGGGAGTTTAGACGCTTTAAAACGGTATTGGGTCTCACTTACGACACAACCCCACAGCAGATGCAGGCATTTGTTGAAGGTGTGCGCGCCATATTGAAGAGTAACCCGGCGATTCGTCAGGAATACTACGAGGTCCACTTTAATTCCTTCGGTGATAGCGCGTTAAACGTTTTGGTTTATGCTTTCTTCAAGACGGACAGTTGGACCACGGAGTTGACGGAAAAGCATAATATCCTCTTGGACATCATGCGCTTGGCTTCTGACTTGGGCGTCTCCTTTGCCTTCCCAACACAAACTTTGCATTTGGAATCGGTGGCAGAGCCAAGTAAGCAGGCTGCAGCTGATACACAGGACGCAGCCGCGCTGGCGACGGCGGTTGATGCATTTGCTCCGGGTGGAAATAAGATGGCTGAGGATCGCTACAAGGTGACTAATGGTTATTGGCCAGAAGCTTAAAGCTGACTTTTAATCCAGCGCAGACTGGTCTCAAGGGAATCGTCTCGCTCTTTTGAGGAATCAATCCGCACATTCGGCTCAATCCCTTGTCCCTCGATGCTCTTACCGGAAGGTGTGAGATAGCGAGCAACTGTGATTTTGAGCCCGGATCCATCTGAAAGATCGATGATGTTTTGAACAGAGCCTTTACCGTAGCTGGTAGAGCCGAACACCTGAGCCCGTTTGTGATCTTGGAGTGCTCCTGCCAAGATTTCCGAGGCTGAGGCACTGGCTTGATTCATCAGCACTGCAAGCGGTGCTTGCCCAAGAGTTTTGGGAGGAGTTGCCTCTCGGTGTTCGAGAATCGCTCCCCCGCGACCTTGTGCTTGAACAATGGTTCCTGTTTCTAGAAAAAGATTAGCCACTTGAACCGCTTCGTCGAAGAGGCCGCCAGGATTGTCCCGTAAGTCCAGAATGACGGCTTTAGGTTCGCTGGGGTTGAAGAGTTGTTTTTCGAGGGCACGGCCTACGCCTCGACTAAAGAGCTGAATATGGACATAAAGGATATTGGGCTCTAGCTCTTGAATTTTGAATGATGGTTTTTTTACCCAATCTCGAGTCAACGTGAAGTTCCAAGGTTTGGCAAATGTGTCCCGCATCACTGCCAGCACCACTTGGGTATTCACCGCTCCCGTTAAACGCTGGTGCACTTCTTCGGTGGACAGTTGAGTCACAGTTTCTTGATTCACTTGAATGATGGAGTCTTGCGGCTCCAGGCCTGCGTTGTCTGCCGGTGAATTGGGAAGAACACTCAGTATTTTATGTTCACCATTGATCAAACCAAGCTCTACCCCAATGCCTCCATATTCGCCCTGGGTTTGTTCCAGGAGGCTCTTAAAGTCTTCTGGATTGTAATATTTAGACTGGGGGTCCAGTTGGTTTACGAGGCCTTGGATGGCACCATGGGCCAGTTGCTCCTGCGAAACCGTATCCACGTATTGATTTTCAATATGTTCCAAGGCTTCAGCAAAAACTGTTAGCCATTGATAAATGGGGTCTTGGTTGATGACCTTGGCACCCACAGGAAGTGTAAGCGCTAAAACAAAGCCAAGGGCGATGTAGCCAGCTCGACTGAGCCAGATTTTCTTTGGAGTCATCGGTCTACTGCCTTAACCATAACATAGGATCTTGTGCTTGCCCGTTGGAGCGAATTTCAAAATAGAGCCTGGTGCCAGCCCATGAACCGGTGTCGCCGGCACTGCCAATGGCTTCGGTGGTTTTAACTTTTTGATTCACTGCAACTTCGATGTTGGCGAGGTGACCGTAAAGGCTGTGGTAGCCTTGGCCGTGATCGATGATGACCAATTGTCCGTATCCGTCTAGCCAATCGGCGTAGACCACCTTACCGCTGAAGACAGCCTGAACGGCGGTTCCTGAGACTGGTTTAAAGAGCAGACCAAAGTTTGTGAAGCGGGTGCCGTAAGAGAGTTCACGTACTGTTCCGTAACCAGCTTCAATGGGAGCCATGAGTGGCCAAGGAAGAGCGCGCGCATTGTTGGCGAAGAGTCCCGATAAGCCTGAGACGGGTTCGAGTTTTCCAAAGGTACGCTGAAGTCGTTTGTAGGCTTGAACATGCTCGGTGGAGAGAAGCTCAAGGTGTTGAGCACTGCTTAATAGGAGTTGCGTGGTTTCCATGCGGTTGCGTCTTTGTTTGCCTAGAGATTCACGTCGCACTTTGATGTCGGTGGCTATCTCCTGAAGGATGCGTGCTTTGTCGAGCTGCTTTTCTTTGATGGCTTGGGTTTTGGCTGCTTGCGCTTCGTGTTCTTTTTTGAGGGTTTGGTCGTGTTTTGCAATCCAGCGAAGCATTCTTGAGATCTGTAGATAGTCTTGCAGCGATTGCGTGGTGCCCAGGGCAATCATACGCGCTCCGCCAGGCATCTTCTCAAGTGCTCGAATGCGTTTTTGGAGGGCTTGGGTGACCGCATCGCGCTTGATTCCCGTTTCGCTTAGTTCTACGTCCAGACTGGCGATTTCCTCCTGAATTTTACTTTCTTGATTTTTAAGCTCACTCAGTTCGCTCTCCAGTTGCACCAGCTCCCGGTCCAGGACCCGAAGGCCCTGAAGAAGCGCGATGGGATCTTTGTCTGGTGCTCCGATGAGGCCGGCTTGGAGGATCAGTGCGTAAACAATCATGAGGATTCTTGGTCCAAGAAACGCCTAACGGCCACAGCACTTCCGAATGTGCCAAGTACAAATCCCGAGCCGATCAAAGCGACCACTGTTGCAGGATTGAAGAGAACAATTTCCATACCCGAGAGGGCATCGGCAAAATGTTGAGTAAGCTCTGGAGCCAGGGTTTTTTGCATGAACCAAAGCATGGTTGATGCCAATAGCCCGCCGGTCAATCCCCAGAACGCTCCTTCCAAAATAAAAGGCAGTCGAATGAACCAGTGGGTTGCGCCCACCAACTTGAGGATAGAGATTTCGTCGCGATGGGCGTAAACGTTGAGCCGAATCGTGTTGGCTACAATTAAGGAGGTTGCCAAAAATATAAGCAGGCCAATGCCGAGTCCGCCGTAGCGCAGGCCGGTCACAAGGTTTTCAAGCTCTTCAAATTCAGACTGACCATAGTCAATGCTGTCGACACCGGGGACCATTTGGATTTGGGCTGCCAGCTCTTCAATTTGACTAAGCTGAGCAAAGCCGGTGGCGAGGCTCAGCTCCAACGTTGTTGGAAGGATATTAAAGGAGACACCCTCCACCAGGGCTGCCGCTTCAGGTCCCCGCGCTTTGAAGCGATTGAGTGCTTCTTCTGGACTTACCCGTTTGGTTGCAGAAATCCCAGGAAGTTTCTGGATTCCTTCGGTCAGCTGGTTTTCATCCGCGGGACTGATCCCATCGCTAAGTACGACGACAATATTGGCTGACCGGCCCCACACGAGCGTAAGGCTCTCAAGATTTTGAAGCGTCATCACATAAAGCGCCGGAATCAAAAGAGCCAAGCAAATGGTGGAGCTGGTGAGAAGACTGCTCCACGATGAGCGTCTGAGGGCACTTTTGGTTTGTCCGAGAAAGTATTGGAGGTAGGCCATCATGTGCTTGCCAGCCTTCCCCGATCCAGTCGGATCACTCGGCCTCGATGGCTCTCGAGGAGTGTGCGGTCGTGAGTGGCCAGTAAGACGGTGGTGCCTCGGCTGTTGGCATATTCCAGTAGATTCAAGATCTCTTTGGCCCGCTCGGCGTCGAGATTACCGGTGGGCTCATCGGCGATCAGAATTTGTGGATCCCCAACCAAGGCTCGCGCAATGGCCACCCGTTGCTGCTCCCCTCCGGATAGACTGTCGGGAAGTTCGTTCATTTTATGGCCAAGGCCAACCTCTTTGAGAATGTTGAAACTGCGGCGATGAACTTCCTTGGCATCTCGACCCAATATTTGAAGGGTGATGGCCACATTTTGTGCCACAGTTCTACGAGGAAGCAGTTTAAAGTCTTGAAAGACCACGCCGATGTTTCGACGCAGGTAAGGGATGGAGTTACCGCGCAGTCGACTTGTATTGTGACCGTTGACCATCACTTGACCGCTGGTGGGCATCTCGGCGCAAAAAAGTAGCTTAAGAAATGTGGATTTCCCGGCGCCGGAAGGTCCCGTTAGGAAGGTGAATTCACCCTTCTCAATCTCGAGGGTGATATCGGCCAGGGCATGTTTGTCTTTGCCGTAACTTTTGTAGACATGAAACAATTGAATCATAGGCTTCTCGCCCAGACTTTATAAGCGCTCAGTGCAGAGCTTCGCAAATCGTCGGCTGGTAACGTCGACGATATTTGAAAAGGCCCATGAAGATGAGCAAAGTCCACAGTGATTCTCCTTGCGCTGCCTGACATCCTCCTTCTTCACTATCAGAGGCATCTGACGCATCCGGGACGTTTGAGTCGATGGGCTCCTGCGGTTCTGGGGTGCTGGATTCTGACGGATCAGGTAGGTCATCAGCCGATGGATCCGTTTCGTCTTCTGGTGCCGACGGATCTGGCTCAGGCTGGTCTGGAAGTATGTAGGTTGTAGCGGCCTCCTCCCAAACGGCATGATCGCCGCTGACTTTGCCCACATCCCAAAACATGACACCGCCGAGGTCGTATTCTTCAATCAGCGCAAACTTAGCGCGAAGACTTTCGATATCTTCACAAAAAAGCTGCTTGGGCTGCTCGCCGTCCATAAAGAGCTTGTAAGGCGTGCTGGTGGTTTCGTCCCAGATTTTTCCTTCCATAAAGGTATTATCACAACTGGCGAGACTCTTAGCTGGGCCCGAGTCTGTGGCTGTGCCGGGAACATTGAGATCGGTGGTGGGCCATTCGCGCCCATAAAGTGGAAGTCCTAGAATGAAACGGTCCCGGTTTTCTTCACCGCCGTAGGTAAAGTAATCTTCAATGGTCCAAGTAAGGCTGTATTGCCCCCATATTCCGCCGCCAACAATCGGAGAAAGTGGGCCAGGGTTCCCGCCGGACCAGTGGTAACCGTATCCCATAATCATGAGGCCATCGGTGGCCAAAGCAAGCGCGTCGTAATCATAGGTACCGCCCCAGTCGATGGCTGGCGTTGCTAAGCTTACATGGCTGTCTTCAATGGCTGCGTGAAAAGCGGTTGTAAGATCCGTCATGAACGTTACAAAATTTTCTTTGGGTGTTGGGCTCTCGCCCGGCTCAGCCGCGGGAACAAATTCAAAATCGATGTTGATACCATCTCCATCAGCTTCTTGAACCAGGGCCAGCAGATTATCGATGGCCCGGGTCCGATTCTCAGGCGTTGAGAGAACTTCTCGGATTTCACTGCTTTCAAACATGGTGACGGTTAAGACGACCTTTACGCCATGGCTGCGGCCAGCCTCCACGAGAGCCGCTCCGCGGGTGCTCCAGCTGTGGTCATTACCAAGACTGCCATCTGGGTTAAGGCTGACACAGAAATAGGCCAGATGGGTGAGGTGCTCCCAGGGTAGATTGTCATCGTGGTCTGCCCAGTAGGGGTAGTAGCCATAAATGGTTCGGCCAAAGCGTTCGGATGCCGGTATTGCCAGTTCCCCATCACGGAGCTCAAATACTTTTCGCTCCAAGACCGATGGGATTGCTTGATGGCGTTGGGCATCCAACGCATGAACGGGCGTTTGGGCGGGGCTGGCGAGCAAAAGAAATGGTAAAAGAATCGAATGAATCATCAAAAAGTTCCTTCCATGTGGGATGGACGAGCGAGAGTCTGCTTCTTACATCTCAGATGCTTTTTGTGGTTTTGAATCTGTATTGTTTAGAATCAACTGAAGTGTTTTCGAGCGATTGAGTAAGGAGTCTTCCTGGAGCACCGTCTCTTGGGCTTTTTGCCCCAGTGTTTGCCGTAACTCGGGCTTCTCGATCATGTCTTGAAAAAAGTCTCGCCATTGCATGTCGTTGTGGGCAATCAGGCCATTTTCTCCACTTTCGATGGCGTTGCAGTAGGCAGGCATGGGCGACGCAATGGTTGGGACTGCGACCAGGGCTGCTTCCATGTATTTTAAGGCGCTTTTGCCTTTGGAGAATTCTGAATCGTTGCAAAAGGGCGCCAAATTGATGTCGATGTCTCGAAGCCGTTGGGGAAGCTCGTGCCATGAAACAAAGGGCCGGCGCTGAACCCGTGATCCGAAGGTTGCTAGCCGCGCTGGTTTTTGAATGTAGCCCATCAGGTGCAGGTCTACATGTTGGTACCGTTTCAATACTTCGTAGAGACCCTCTTCAATTAGATTGAGGTCCTGGTCATGGGTGGGCGTTCCGCTGGCGTATCCCAAAACAACCCGCTCTGGATTGCGGCGCATGGATGTTTGTTCGGCACATTTTCGCATTTGCTCTGAGTAACCATTGCGCAGGGTGATGGCCTGAACACCAAGGTCCTGTACCCGTGACTTTAAGTAGTCTGTGGAGGTGATGACTTGTTGGCAGGCCTGCATGGTTTGAAGCTGAAGCGCCACTGCTTGCCCTTTGCCAAATTTACCCACCCCTTTGTCTTGGCTGGGGTCTGCCTTGACGTCGAACACCAAGTCGTCTGTGTCAAAGAGCAAAAACTTACCCGCTTTATTGGCTGCCTCAACAATTTCAGAGACTGCCGGATTCCATGGCGCTCGATGAAAGATGATGCCTTCGATGTTTTTGACGATGTTCTCGGCAGGGACTTTAAGAGCTTCTTTGCTATCGAGTAAAATCCCATGGCCACCGATGTACTCCAGAGCTTCTAAAAGATGCTCGCATCGGTATCGACGGCTATCGCCTCCGCATCCACTCAATATGAGAATTCTTGGGCGTCGGGTGGAGCTGATGATATTTGACCAGGTCAGGTCTTGGTTCGTGAAGCCTCCCGAAAGAACTTTACGAGCATAGCCAAGTGCTCTCCTGGGCAAACTAAACGGTGGTAATATGCGGTCGAGAGCAAGTCGGCTGGTGTCTTGCCAGATTTCCCTCTTTGTTCGGCTGTCATACTCCATGGGCTCGACCATAGGCTGTGTGGCTAAGTTCTAGCAAGAGCCCGGTGAAGTGGAACCCGAGGAAATGTCATGCTATGAACCGGTTATGACCGGAGACCAGCAACATGATGGGGGCCATTTCTGGGGACGCGTACTGCCCTGGTTTTTCGATGGGCGCACCCGTTTTGTGCTCTGGCGGTTGGCGCTGAAGGACTTAAAGGCAAAGTACAAGAGTGCTGTTTTAGGTCTATTGTGGACGGCCATCCAGCCTCTTTTGACCATGGTCGTTTTAAGCTTGGTTTTTTCTTATGTGATGCGCATTACGGCCACTGATTATGCGGTGTTGGTTTTGTCGGGGCTGGTTGCTTGGCAATATCACAGCACGGTGATTCAGTCAGGAACTACGGCTTTCGTGGATAATTCAGACTTGCTCAAGAAACTAGCCTTTCCCCGCAGCATCGTTCCGGCGTCGGTGGTGCTTACCAACTTGGTGCATCTAGCGGTGGCCATTCCTGTTTATATCCTTGTAGCCTCGGCCCTTGGTTTCGAAATGAGCTGGCACTTTGTGCTGATTGTCCCGGCGGTATTTTTGCACACGCTTTTTCTATTGGGATGGATATTTTTAACGGCCAGTCTACATGTCCATTTTCGGGATATGAAGTACATCATGCTGGCTCTATTACAGGCTTGGTTTTATCTTTCGCCGGTCTTGTATCCCGTCTCGATGATTCCTGAGAAGTGGCATAGCCTTTATCATCTCAATCCTGGTGCCAATATTGTTGAACTTTATCGTTCGGCTCTCTACAGCCATAGTCTACCGGAACCCTTGCATATCTTGAATTTGATGATTTGGACTTTGGGTCTCGGCGTTGTTGGGACGTATCTTTATCGGCGGTTTTCCCCGAATTTTGCGGACCACGTGTGAGGCAGGGGATGGCGATGATTCAAGTGAAGCATTTGGGTAAAGAGCATCGTTTATTGGGTAGCTCGCGTTCACTGATGAAGACTATTCTGGAATTTCCTATTAAGGGTTTTGGCGGCCGGCCGCCGTTTCGTGCATTGGACGATGTAACCTTTGAAGTTGATGAAGGTGAGATCATTGCACTCATTGGAGCCAATGGCTCCGGTAAAAGTACGCTTTTAAAATTGATCACAGGTGTGAGCCGACCTACCCACGGTGAAGTGAACATCCGTGGCAAAGTGGTTGGCCTTTTGGAACTCGGTGCAGGCTTTCACCCTGATTTAACCGGACGAGAAAATGTGATTCTCAACGCTGCCTTAATTGGCCTCAACCCAGAGACCGTTGAAGCGCGGCTCAATGATATTTTTGCTTATGCTGATATTGGCGAGTTCATTGATCAACCGGTGAAAAATTACTCATCAGGAATGTATGTTCGCTTGGGTTTTGCGGTTACCGCTTTTTCTGATGCTGATGTTTATATTTTTGATGAAGTGCTTGCGGTGGGTGATGTTGCGTTCCAACAGAAATGCCTTTCTACCATTCGAGAATTTGTGAAAGCAGGTAAGACCATCTTTTTTGTCTCTCATAACTTAGAGATGGTTTATAACCTCTGTAACCGAGCTTTGCTTTTACATGAAGGTAAATTGGTCGCTGATGGACCGGTAGAGCAAGTGATACCGGAGTACTGGCAACGTATAGCACCCACTCAGCCCCGTGAGATTCAAAGTGAGAATCCGCAGGCTGTCATGGCCGTCGACCTCTTCGAAGTTGAAAATGACCAGACCGAAGAACTCTTAAAGCTGGAAACCGGTTCAGCATTGCGTTTACGCTTTCGTTTAAGTGCTCTGCGGGAAAATGATTACGGTCATTTGCGGGTCAATTTGGCCTTTATCACCAGTCAATCAGGGCATTTGGCCGCTGAGGTGACTAGAGAGATGGTTTGTCCCAGTCATCCTTTTGAGAGCTATCAAGAAGTGCGTGTGGACTATCTTCCATTCATGCCCGCCGAGTATAAATTGGATATTCGTCTAAGTACTTTATCGGGTGACTCAGTCCCGGTTCATATTGAAGAGTCGCCGTGTTTTCGGGTGGAGCGGTTTACTGGAGAAACAGAATTCGGAACCCACCCTCTTCATGCCCGGTTTGTTGATCTGGAGCTGCCATGACGGCTCTTCGCATCGCTATGGTGGTGCCCGATTTTCCACGCATCGGTGGATACGAACGGCAAGCCTTGGCTTTAAGCCATCAACTTAAAAAAATGGGGCATGAGCCTTATTTGGTTACCAATGTACGACCAGGCCGCGATTATGCATCACACCACGAGGGGATTGAATTGGTCGCGCTCACGGAAGCGCCGAAATTTCGTCAACACCCATTTTTGTTTGTGAGAGCCTGCTTAAAACACTTTAAGGAGCGAGCTGTAGACTGCGTCCATGCTCACGCCATGTCTCCATTTTCTTCTGCAGCCATCATCGCGGCAAAAAGCCGAAATATCCCCACGGTTTTAAAATTAGCTGGGGTGGGTGATGAATTTGTCTTCCGCGCTCAAAATGATTTGAACTTTAAGTTGGCACGGCGTGGTCCATTGATTGCGGATCGAGTGATTGCATTATGCAACGCTATGGTTCCGGTGGCTGCATCCTTTGGGGCACAGGAAAGCCAAATGGTTCACATTCCCAACGGCGTTTCAATGAACCATGCAGATGACGTTGATTTCGAGCGTGCCCTAGAGCTTAAGGAGTCACTGAAAATACCACCTGACCATCGCGTGTTCCTGTATGTCGGCCGACTTTCGGAAGAAAAAGGTTTGCGCACTTTGTTTCAGGCAGTTCTCCCCGCATTGAAGAGTTATCCGAAGCGGACCTTGTGTGTAGTGGGTGATGGACCCATGCGCGCAGAGCTTGAGTCCATGAGCCGGGGTTATCCGGTGAAGATGGTGGGTTTTCAGAAAAAGCCTGCTTATTATTACCGCATGGCTGATTTGTTTCTCTTGCCTTCTCATGAAGAGGGAATGTCCAATGCGCTCTTGGAAGCCATGGCTGTAGGTTTACCGGTGGTAGCAACGGACGTGGGCGCCGCTCGGGAAATGTTGGGTGATGATTACCCCTTGGTTCGACCAAAGGATGAGCTTGAGTTTCGACTGGCTCTTGAAGATATTGAGAAGCGGCTGACAAAAGATGATGCCATTGGTCAGCTCATTCAAGCACGATGCGACCGTGAATTTTCGCTGCCTAGAGTCGCTGAGCGTTACGTAGCCCTATACGAGGGACTGGCCGATGCGGTGGCTGCGGAACCGGCAACAACGCAATGGTTGAATTTGGCCAAAGAGCTTAAAGGGACTCTTTTGGAGAGCGAAATTTAAAATGAGTGAATCCGCTCGCATATTGGTTGTTCGCACCAGTCCTGATTTGGCCATCGAGCCGCTTCTGAACACTGCTTCCAAACTTTTTAAAGAATCCCAGGTGGATGTGCTTAAGGGCAGTGATGAAGTGCACTTAGCGTGTGAGAAAAAAATAGTTCACCAGTATTTGTATTACGAGGGTTACGCTTGGTCGAAACAAGCTTTTTCCAGCGAATTGACCAAGGCACTCAAAGACAATGACTACGACATTCTTCTTCTGGGTGTAGGCAGTGAGTGGAGAGATCGGGCGTTGGGACTTAAGCTTTTTGCTTGGCGCACCGGTATTGGTTCCGTCATCTTGATGGATGAGCATGGCGAGGCCAAGGCCTATAACCGTGCCTCTTGGTTACTGCGAAGCCTTTACGTCGAAACGGTTTGGCGGGTTGGTTACAAAATCCTGGTTGAAAAAGATGAAAGGCTTGCTCTGGCCGAACTCAAGCTTGTTGCACTTAGAAGAAAAAGAAAGCGTAAGAAGCGGGCCGGCAAAACCCGTGTTGCGGTGGTCACTTATTCCTTGGGCGTTGGCGGTGTTCAAAAGCAGATCCTTGAATTGGCCAGAGGCCTAGACCATTCCCGTTATGAGATGCAGGTTTATCTTTTGGTGAGGGAAGATGCATTTTTTGAGCCGGCATTGCGCGCACTGGGAATATCGGTTCATTATCTTTATGAAACGCCGCAAAGGATGTTGCTTTACCGAAAGATGGCCAGCGAACTCGCCGAGAAGCTGGAGAGCTTCGAACCTCATGTGATCCACAGTTATATGAATTATCCGTCGGTGGTAGCGTGTTTGGCGGCCGCCCAGATAAAGCCGAATGTTCTGATTACCAGCATTCGCACTTTAACGGCCAAGGGGGCAGGTTTTTATACGTGGCAGGGGCAGGCCTGCCGTGACCTTGACCGTGCCATGGTGCTTGCTTCGGATGTGGTGATTGGTAATTCACAAGCTGTTCTTGATGATTATGCGGAGTGGACCAACATCACCGATGACAAAATGAGAGTTGTATACAATGGAATCGATCCGGCCGATTTTGATGCAGTGACGCCCGGGGAGGTTCAAGACTTGCGTAAATCGCTGGGGCTCTTGGATTCGGATCCCTTGATTCTTACGGTCGGTCGACTCTCACAAGAAAAAGGCCAGGCCACATTTTGTAGGGCGATGGGTCGGCTGCACAGTTCAAACGAATCCATTCGCGGCGTTCTCGTGGGTGAGGGCAACACCAAGTCATCTTTGCGAACGGAATTTAAAGAACTCGAAGATGCGGGCACTTTGCAATTTATGGGCAATCGAAAAGATGTTCCGGTTTGGATGCGTGCCGCCGATGTGGTGGTGCTAAGCTCAGAGATTGAAGGCTTACCCAACGTATTGATTGAGGCCGCTTGGTCCAAAACACCAGTTGTGACCACCGCCTGTGGAGGGGGTGAGGAAGTTGTGGAGCATGGCGTGACCGGCTACGTGGTTCCGGTGGGGGATGATGCAGCGATTGCTCGCTGCGTTGAGCAAATCCTTGCGGATCCGTCTTCGGCTCAGACCATGGGAGAAGCAGCCAGGCTTCGGGCTCAGAAGCTGTTTTCACCGGAGAAGATGGTGAGCGACACCACTGCTTTATACAATGGTGGTCACTGATGTGCGGTATTGCTGGCATGGTTCGATTAGATGGCGCCGCCGTAGCGCCGGAAGATGTTTGGCCAAGTGTTCGTCTGATTGAGCACCGAGGCCCAGACCATCAAGATGTTTGGACTGGTGATGGCGTAGGCTTGGGACACGCTCGCTTATCAATCATTGATGTGAGTGATGATGGTCATCAACCCATGCACAGTGCCTGCGGGCGCTACGTCATGGTTTACAACGGCGAAATCTACAATTTTGCCGATTTACGTCAGCAATTTCTGTCAGCTCACACTTTCCGCAGTTCAAGCGATTCCGAAGTACTGCTGGAACTCTACGCGAAGCTTGGTAAGCAATGTGTTGAGCATTTGCGGGGGATGTTTGCTTTTGCAATTTGGGATAAAAAGGAGAGGTCTCTTTTTCTTGCCCGAGATAGGGTTGGCCAAAAACCACTCTTTGTTTGTGAGTCAAATGGATGTCTTTATTTTGCCAGTGAAGTAAGAGCATTGCGCGGCTTTAAAGGCTTGAATTGGGATGTCGACCGGCAAGCGCTTTGGCATTACCTGACCTATCAATACATTCCATCGCCGATGACGATTTATCGAGGGGTTGAGAAGGTACCACCCGCCACCCTGGTGCAGTGGACACACGGGAAAATCAGACGAGAGCGTTATTGGCAGTTGGATTACCGCCAGAAGACGCGGCTTGATGAAACTCGGGCCCAAGAAGTCTTTCGGGAAAAAGTCCTTGAAGCCACAAAGCTTCGTTTGGTTTCGGACGTTCCTCTCGGAGCTTTTCTCTCCGGTGGACTCGATAGTTCTACGGTGGTGGCGGCCATGGCTCAGTCACTGGGACAAGAGGTCAAAACATTTACCATCGATTTTCCTCAGGAAGGATTCAG
>CAZZDT010000005.1:0-16934 GCA_964652435.1 uncultured Bdellovibrionales bacterium | reverse complement strand
CATAAATGGAACCGCTCTCCAGCGTGCGAGCATGGCATTGAACACCGGGGCTGCATCCGCTTCAATGGCCAAATCGGGTGTAACGGCATTGATAATCTTTTCGATATCAATGTTTACAACTGCAAGCTTGGCTCGGCTGATGCCGGCGGCGATGGGCGCACGGGCCATGATGTTGAACCCGGTTCCCACTGCAATAACAAGATCGGCTTCCTCGTTGATGTATTGGTGGGCCGATGGATGCCCGGCAACGCCAACCATCCCAAGATACAAGGGATTGTCATTTGGAAACGCGGTGGGATCCGCCATGGTGGTGACCACGGGGATTTTGGCTCCTAAGGCGTAGTCGGCTGCTGCGTTGGGGTGGCTGGTACGACGCATGCCACTGCCAATGATCATCACAGGCTTCTTGGCCTGACGAATAAGCTGGTCCAACTCTAGAATCTCTTCAAACTTTGGAACCACGGTGGGCCGGTTGTTGAAGAGCTGCAGGATGGATGCTGGAGCTTCACCAACTTCCGATTCATTCATATCCCGAGGGATAAGCAATGCGACGGGACCTGGGCGTCCGGAAATAGCAATTCGAATTGCCTTTTCAAACTCATACCAGAACGTTTTGGCGTTGTTGATTTTGACCGTGTACTTGGTGATTGCGTTCCATAGTCCTAGAGCATCAACACTGCGGCCAATACCTGAAGAGTCTTGGAATGCACCGCAGCCCTCAAGAACCGTTGGGGGCTGACCCACAACCGCGAGTACGGGAACAGAGTCATTGTATGATTCTGCTATTCCCACGGCTAAGTTCATCATGCCGCCACCCGAAGTGGAGCAGCAAACACCTAGGCGACGATGAATACGTGCATTGGCATCGGCCATGAACGCAGCACCCATTTCGGTTCGAGCCATCACCGATTTGAGTTCACCGCCACCGAGTCGGTGGATGGAATCATGAAAGTGTTCGATGTTGGCTCCGCTAACACCGAAGACAGACCGAATGCCCCAATGCCGGAGCGTTGTTACAATTGCATCTGAAAGTTGCATAACTATTACTACCTATTAGATTGAACGCCTTTGGGCTTAGGCGTTGCGAGATTGCCAATCCACCACTGCGGCAGCTGCGTAATCGCCTGCGTGGGAAAATCCGCCAAAAACAACCTTTGAGCCGGGCTTCACTTTTTTCTGCATCACTGCACGTTCAAAAGCGATGGGCATGGCTGCGCCGAAAAGGTTGCCGTGGTCTTCAAACGTGTCCACGTGATTTTCTTTGGATACTTCCAGAGCTTCACGCCAGTTTCTCAGAAACACGGGGTTGGGTTGGTTGGTGATGAGAAGGTCGATGTCCTTTTTGGTCATGGAGGATTCACTGCAAGCTTGCTCAATGATGCCAGGCACAAGAACATTTGCCCGTTGGACAATGCTTCCCACTTTGCGACGGCTAAAATCGATACGAAAGCTGGATTCTCCTGGTTGCCACCACATGCGCTCATCGGCAGTTGTGATTTGCATGTCACAAGCGTAAGCACCGTAAGACTTGGTGATAATGGATTGAACCGGTGATTCGTCGTTGGCTACCAAGTAACCCACACCACAGCCATCTCCAGGAACCGCTGATTGAGCTTCTTTGCGGTTTTCCTCTTGTCCGAAAATACGACCAGCTGCAGATTGAACATTGCAGATCAGAGCGCTCTTGGCATCACTGCTGGCCATGAGGCTGCGGGCAAGTTCCATCATGAATACAAATGAAACACATCCGGTGTTGTGTACATCGAGTACCCAACGTGGGTTGGCGCCAAGACGATGGGCAATTTCTGCGCCGCATCCCGTGAAGGGGAGGTCTGGCAGACTGACATTGGTGAGAATAATGTCTATGTCTTTGTCGCCTTGAATATTGATTCGGTCACAGAGCTTCTCAGTTGCTTCCATAATCATGTCGGATGCACGCTCCTGATGACGCATATGATGGCGCTGTGCCGTGCCCTTGAACATGGGGCCAGTGGTTGTGGGAACATCGAAGTAATCGTTGCCAACGATGTGTTCAGGCATGGCGCTTGCGGTTGCGATTAGGCTGATGGGTTTCATGCTACTGCTTCCTTTAGTCCACGGTACAGAGGCTGACATTCTTCGTATGAGCCAATGGGGAGGTTGTTTGCGTATCGGTATTCAAGAATGGCTTTAAGGTTATCCATCTCAACTTTGTGACCGGCGTAGAAAAATGGCCACATATCGCCAACCCACTCTGAGCGGTCTGATGGGACAGTTTGTGGGAAGGGGTTTTTGTCGTAATAAGGGTGGTGGCAGTTGGTCCAGGTGATCACTGAGCCAGGCTTGTTGAAAACAAGTTGGGCTGGAACAACGCGCATTAAGTAAACCATCCACATTTGGTCGGGCTGGTCCCAAGCGCAGTGAAAGTCGACGGTGCCGGCCGCTTCATGGGTAATGGTTCGGCAATAAATTTTCGTGCTGTCGGCGAGCATATCGTGACCAACCAAGAGACCGGGCTCTCCGGACTCTACAAAGTCACGGGTACTCCACGTCCACTCGGACAAGTTGTGTGGACAGGCGAGGTATTTGAACGCCAACTCTGGTGGGCAATCGATGTATTCTTGGATGGTGCAGTATTCACCATACATCTTGTCGTGGGGGTAAACGGCATGGGTCAATTCCATGCAGGTTTCGAACATTTCGTCTCGTGAGAACTCTTCAATTCTACGAAGGCCGGGGATGTCTTCGATTCGATGGGCTGTGGTCATAACTATTATCTCCTTCTCAATTTTGGGGCTCATTCAGCGTGGCTGGGGAGCGGCTCACTATTAAACTACTCGCTGGTAGATATTTTGCAGGTAGGGAATCTGTACAAGAATCGTCAAGGTGCGGGTTGGATTGTTCAGGTCTTGTACAGGGATTGTAGAGGAGAAAATGCGGGGTCTGAGGCCCTGGTGAAATAACTAAGTCGCTATTATTATTGGTTATTTATGATTTGTAATAAATTGATCAAAAAATGTAAATTTATCAACCTTTGGGTTGATTATTTTTTGTACAGAATTGGCGGAAGAGGAAATCAGGGGAAATTTGCGGGGGATTGATGGGGAGAAAAGTCCAAAGAGCCCTGAATTTCGGGAGGTGAAATCCAGGGTTCAGGCTTGGAATCGGACTCTTAGTAAGTGGTGCACCCGCACCAATCAGCGGCCAGTTCGGCAGGAGTTTCCACCGGAGCATCATGGTAAACCATGGTTGCGGGCTCGTGGATGAGGCCGCTGTCATAAGCGTAGCTGCACACCGGCTCTACGCTGAGGTCGTAGTTGCTGGGGTTGGTACCGCGCCGGATATGGCGCTTAACGACGTCGGTACATACGCCGCACGCAGCTGCTTGGGCTTCACCGTTTCGGGCTAAAGCAACCTGCTTTCTTAGAGCCAAGATGCCGCCGCGTCCGGCTTGGCCGCTGTAGCGTTCGCACCAAAGTGGGCTGTATGCATCTTGAAAGAGCCGGGTGGCGGCATTGGACGATAAACTGTCCGTATGCTGGCTTGATTGAAGAGCCTCTAGGTTTTGGTCTGAATAGCTGGCAACACCGCGGCCAATATCAACGTAGTGTCCATTGGGTTGGATATTCATCAGGGAGCCCAGGCCGCCTTCGGCCAGTTGCGTACCGTTGGGATCCAGCTTGGCGTAAAGAGCCATGCGGCTCACAATTCTAGAAAGGTCGCGTCGGTAGAGACTTTGTTTTTGCCATAGTTCCCACCAGCTTAGGTCATCGTAGTTATCAGCTGCGTCGGCGCTGCCCACCAAAACAGTGGTGGTGGCCAAGTAGCTGTCGATTTCTAAATGGTAGGGCCAGAATCCGCCCCAGAGAACATCGATGCCCCCGCCTTTTTTCATGGCTGCATTGGTCGCGCGTTGCCCAAAGCAATCTTCTTCCAAAGTAGGGGAAACATCTTGAAGATGATGATCAGGATTGGCTTGGCCATGTTGTTGGCCGCTGGCTCGGTAAACTTCGAGAATGCCCTGGGCACCACATGAAAGCAGACGCCGCTTTTGTTCGGTGAACTCACCGTGGTCGTGAAGGTTTGCATGCTCGTCGGGGGCAATGACGGCTTCAAAGTAAAGGTCACCGGTTGCAGGGTAAGTTGCATCGCCATTTGGATACTTAAAACGAACTTCTTCGTGAACCGGTGCACAGAGTGCATCGTTAAAGTCTCCGAGAAAGCCCAGTTGCTCTTGGAAGCTCGAGCGAACGCCGTGAATGAGGCCAGTGGTGGCTCCTACCGCTAGGGCATCAAAGTGGTCATTCATGAGGTCTTTGTCTGATGCACCCCAGCGCTCCCACATGTGTCCCATGCTCCATGCATCCTGCAAGAAGTGATGGCCAATGGACTCATACAAGAGAGCCAGGCGCTCACATGGCAGAAGGTAGTCGTTTAAGAGGTGCTCGGGTGGGTTGTTTCCAGCTGCCGCCGAAACTGCCGAGCATTGTCCTGCAATTTCCATAGCGAGTGCATGGTAGTGCTTGTAGGTCTCAAATGCCTGAGGCACGAAATGGTTCGAATTGACGGCTCCATTGTGGATCTTCAAATCGTGACAAGCTTCGGTGGCGATTCCATTGCCTAGAGGGCACGACTCATTGCCCGACGCCCAATCCCATAATGAATAAGACAGGTCTGCCAGTTGGCTGAAGTCGGCGATGTAAATGGAGCGTGTATGTGCTGCTTGGGTTTGCTCGAATGCTGCAGGAATAAGCGACGGTTGCTGTGTGCCCGCAACATTGGTGTGGGCCCCTGAGGTATAGGCAGTGACCTGAAACGCTTCGAGGAGTTCAGCGGGAATACCGGCCAACTCTGATGTGTATTCCCACATCAGCTGGTGCTCGAGACCGCCGTGCCAGCTTCCGCGGGCTGATTCTGGTCCAGGCTCACATTCACGGTCGCCAACTTTGCAGCCTGAGTCAAAAGCAGATGCCATGGATGCGTAGAAAAATATTCCTAAAATGGGAATGATGAATTTGATGTATGTTTTTGGGGTGTGGGTGTACATCTTATTATCCTTATTAAAATATTGCTGGCGGGGCAGGGGTGGCGCCGCTGAGGAGTTCTTTCAGTCCTGGAAAACATGATCCGTCTGCAAAGTAGACGGTATCGAAAGCATCGATGGGCTCGACGCCAGATTCACGTAGGGTTGCATAGTTATCGAAACAACTTGTGGGGCAGCAGTGGGCTTCTTCTTCCCATGGTTTGTCGGTGGTGCACTGAGGTACGCTGCGGGCACAATCATCAAGAGAACGATTGCCTGGGTCGACGCAGCCAACAACCCATCGCGTGCATGCCCCCATAGCTGTCAGTGGGTCCCGAAGGTCGTCTTGGATTTCCATATGGCCTTGGCTTTCACCGGTGTCTACGGGGAAAAGCATGTAGCCGCCGGTTTCGGTTTCCTTGAGCTTAAGTGCTTGAAGGTCGGGCAGGGCCGGTGGCGTATAGCTTACTTTCTTGCCAATGGTCGGGTGGGCATCTTTTGGACCTGGGGCCTTTACTGGAGCTTGTTTGCGTTTCTTTGGGGCAAGGATACGCGTGGGGGTGTGATGAATGTGCTCGTCAGTCTCTAACCCAGCTGCGGTCGAATGCGATGAGCCATGGGACTGAAGTGTTAACCAGCCAGCCATGGTCAGGCCTACAATGGCCGCGGCCATGTATGAATATTTCGATTTCATATTTGGGTCCTTAGTATTCGTTACGGATCGAATAGAGCATGGACCATGCCAACACAGATCAGGATGGGATCGACCTGTATAAGTTATTGATTTTATAACTCTAAAGAGTCATTGGGATCACGGTGGGAGTTGGTTCCGCCAAGTTTTGTAGAGTAGAGGGGCCGCTTCACGCCAAAATGTCACCCAGTTGCCACAATCTGGCGAGTTTTGGAGATTTGGGATGGCGCTCGCCATCGCGCTATTCTGGTTATTCCAAGGTTTCGGCGTGCCGGTGGCTCCAATACAAAGTAAACAATGTTTACTTGACTCGTGATATCAGAGGGTTAGGGGAAGCTAAGTCACGAAAGCTTTTCAAATAAGATGGCTTAAAGTGTGCGCCATAATTTTGGCTTGCGTCTAGATGGGTACATCCTTGGTGTCGTCAGCGTGGTGAGCAAAGCGACCTGCGTCTCGTTTGTGGATTGGATCTTTGTTGGGCCACGGCCAGCCACCGAATTGGTCCCGTTGATAATCGTGAATGGCCTCGATGATTTCTTCGCGGGTGTTCATCACGAAGGGACCATGCTGCACGACGGGTTCGGCAATTGGTTTTCCTTGAAGCAAGAGGAGCCGATTGGGCAACTCTCCATTTTGAATCACCAGATTGGCTTCGGGATGAACGGCAACTTTGATTCGCTCTGAAAAGGGTTGCTCCGCAAGGTTCAGCGGATTGCCTTCTACCAGGTAAAGATTGCGGCTTACTTTGGAGTCTGTGGCTGGAAGCGTCCATTGGGCACCGGGTTCAAGCTCAATGGTCCAAATTGCGACATGGTTATCAGGATTGGATGCCCAGGAATTAGGTGGTGGTTTGAGGGCATCCACCGAGCCATAATCGCCTGAGGTAATCTGCACGGTGGTTGTTTTACCGCTTTTATCGGTATGTTTCACTTTTGGAATGCTGTCTTTCCAAAACATCGAGAAGTGGGGCTCAACCCGTTTGTCTTTGGCGGGGAGATTAAGCCAAATCTGAAAGAAATCCATGGGGTTGGCTTGTTTGGTTTCGAGCAATGGAAACATCTCAGCGTGGTTGATTCCATTGCCTGCGGTTAGCCATTGAACGTCTCCATGTCCGTAGCGGGCGGTGGCGCCTAGGGAGTCTGAGTGATCGATGATGCCTTGTTTAACCACCGTTACGGTTTCGAAGCCGCGATGAGGATGTCTAGGAAAGCCTGGAACCGTATCGCCGTGATACATGCTCCAGCCCTGAAGTCCTGAAAAATCTTGCCCAATTTGCCGGCCTGCGAGGCTGGCCGCAGGTGCACATTCGGCGGTCCCTTTCGGATACTGGTCGTTGTGATGAACACAGAACAAGAAGGGGTCCTGTGTAGGCCAGGGCCCTGACTGCGGAAGAGCTGTGATCCCTAGAATAGGATTGCCTTTGAATTCAGGTTTCACTTTTTCTCCTTTGAAGGTCTCGCAACCCGAGAGGCCACCGGCAGTGGCCGCTCCTGCGGCAAGGATTTTAAGCAATTCTCGGCGGCTGATTTCGTCTTTGGACATTTTACTTCCTAAGCGCTCAGTATAAGTGCATGCCTGTTGTTTTGCATATCCCTAGAATTCAAGGGGAAGCTATCGAAATATCTGATAAAAGCTGTTCTCAAAGGCTTTTGTTCGCCTTTCTAGGCGATAATTTGCTCTTGGGGCTTGGATATTTCATCGAGTTGAATTACCTCATGGCTTCAAATCATTGCTAACGAGGAATGAATAGATATGGGTCGCACATTTGAGAACCGTAAGCACGCGATTATGAAGCGTGGAGCACGAGACAACAAAGCATTCACCCGCTGTGGACGTCAGATCAGCATGGCCGTGAAGTCAGCTGGGGGAGAGCCCGATAGTAACCCAGCGTTGCGACGTGCCATTCAGAACGCTCGAGCGGCCAATATGCCGAAGGACAAGATTCAAAACGCCATCGATAAGGCTCTGAAAATCGGCGATACCTCTGGATTCGAGCAAATGATTTATGAGGGATACGGTCCCCATGGTGTGCCGATGATTGTCGATACTGCTACGGACAATCCTACTCGAACGGTGGCCAATGTTCGTTCAGCTTTTAAGAAAGAAAACGGTAACCTTGGAAACGCTGGCAGTGTTTCGTTTATGTTCGAGCAGTATGGTGTATTTCGCCTGAAGCCGGAGGGCGTTGAGCGCGACGAAATCGAACTTGAACTCATCGATTTTGGGCTCGAAGAACTTGATGATGGCACCAACGATGACGGCGAGCCTTTGCTCTTATTGCGCTGTGCTCGCGATAATTTCGGAGCGCTTCAAGATGCCTTAGAAGAGCGAAAGATTGCTGTTGATTCATCCGGTTTCGAATGGATTCCAAAGACGATGACTGAATTGTCTGATGAGGAAGTGGACGCAGTGCTTAAGCTTGTTGATAGGCTTGAAGAAGACGATGACGTTCAAGCTGTGTTTCACAATCTTGCTTAATCTTGTCTAAGCCTCACCGGGCTTCACCCCAGCCATCTTGTTTTATTCTTCCCAGGTCACATCCACTTGAATGCCGAAGTGATCTGACATGTGAACGTCTAGGGTCCCATCTTCCTCGGACTCAATGGTGATTGTTTCATCGAAGAGTCTGACGGGATTTGTCGTGGTTGCCTGACGAACCATCACGTGGTCAATGGCCGTGTTAACCGGGTCATTGCTGATGAGGTTGTCCGCACACCACGTACAAAATGGTTCATCCGATGAGCAATTTGCATCGTCGTAACCATTGTCAGCAAAGGCACTGTAGTTGTCGGGACGTTCGCTTTCGAGGTTACCAACCAAAGGGCCAGCGTTTAAGTCGCCCGATATAATCTGGGGACCTTGCAGATTGTTTGTGTTCATCTCTGCAATGAGCGTATCGACTTGGTCTTTGTGTTCGGCATCGAGCGATTCAAAGTCTCCGCCATACTCAATACCAACATCTGAGGCCAAATGGGTGCAGAGGATTTGGACGCCATCGATTTCGGCGTAGAGTGCGGCGCGAACAATCAGCCAGGTGTTGAGTCCCATATATTTTTTGTTTTCCATCGGCTTTTTGCTTACCAGCATAACGCCGTTGTGACCGTCGTAGAGCCATTCGGTGCTGCTTGTGGTGCAGGCTACGAATATCTCATTGATATCACCTAAGCCGAGATTCGCAGCCAAACACTGTCCGCAAGCAGGCGGCAGTGCATTGTACTCATCCAGGCAGTTTGTCAAAACGCACTGTCCAAGGTCGGTGGCGCTGGGACAATCGTTGGCAAGGGCGCATTCCATAAGGGGCGCACCTTCTTCCTCTGTACATGCAGCCTCAGAACCTACCTCTACTTCTTCGACATTGTGGTACTGATGAGGAAATGTTTCGGAGAGAGCGTTTGTTACATATTCAATGTTATCATCGAACCATACTTCCGTTAGGCAAATGATATCGGCGTCCGAATTTGCGACAGCTGCCGTCACTTGGTCTCTGCGCTCCTCTGCATAGGGTACATAGCCAGTGGCCAGTCCCATATTGTAGGTGGCGACTTTGATGGTCTTTGTTGGCGCCGGCGTTTCAGTCGGGTCGCTTGGATCTGTTGCATCACTTGGGTCCGTTGGCTCTGTGTTTTCTCCAGTGCATCCAAAACTGAGGAATAAGACGGTGAGCATGCTCATCATTAACTTCATGCAAATCTCCGGAGCCCGATTGGTTTAGAGTACATCTGCGAACAGAAAGGGGCTTTATCTGCTGCCCGATATTATTGTTGCATTGATGGGTAGAGTGAGCAACGAAAGCCTTTTTGAACCCCAAGCCTATTTACCTAAATATTAAGATTATTAAGAGGTTAAGAATTATGACGTGGTGCGCCGAAAATGCTCCATGGGCCGTTGGTCCGGAAGGTTAAAAGGTATCGGCTGATGTAGGTTGTTTAAACCTTGTCTAAAATAAACCTTGGAGTGTCACAGGAAAGTTACTAAAATTTCTGAGGCTTAAGTGCGCTTGGGGAAGCGCGCATTTTATGGGGGAGACATTAATGAATCGAATGATACGGATGGCGTCGTTTTTGTGTGTTGGCCTGTTATCTACTGCTACTTTGGCTCAAGAACTCGATGGAATGGATAGTTTGGATTTGAGTGAACTCTTGAATCTAGAAATTACCACCGCATCGATGTCTGCAGAATCAATTTTGGATGCGCCTGCGCCAATGTACATTGTTACGCGGGAAGACATTAAGAATCGCGGTTACATGGATTTCAAAGACATCATGAATGACATGCCGGGATTCGACATCAGTAACGTTGGCGGAAACACCGAATACTTCGCTTATCAGCGTGGTTTTAGATCGGTGTTTAACAACCGAACGTTGTTTCTACTGAACGGCCGAACATTCAACACCCTCTGGTACCAGGATTCTCAGATGGGTCATTACATCCCTATTGAAGCCATTGAGCGTATTGAGGTTCTTTATGGTCCTGCTGGTGTTATTTACGGTCCTAACGCTTTTCTCGGTGTAATCAACGTTATTACCACAGATGGTGCAGATTTGGATGTGGGCGAATACGATGTGCGCTCCGCTTTCTCCATGGGTAGTTTTGCTACCCGCCGCGCCGATATTCACGGTCGCGCTCGTATCACTGAAAATATGGCACTGACCTTAACCGCTCGCATGGGCCGGTCCGATGGAGCAGATATTAGTGACCGTGACAACAAGTGGATGAGCAATGATTTCAACGGGAGCGAAACGATTCACGGTCCTGTTTTGGGAATGGCCAGTAACGGTTACGATTTTGGAACGTATGCTAACCCAGACGATGACCGAATGTTCATGGCAACTTTGGAGTTGGGTGACTTCACCATTGATGGTTACCTTTACCAAATGGCTGGTAGTAACGGTCCGCAATATGCCGGTGACCATGTTCAAACTGGTAACTTCTGGCCCGCAAAGGGAATGGGTGCGGCTCTGACCCACGATATCGACGTAAATGATGACCTGAAGATTTTCTCTGAGATCTCCTACCGAAGTTCCGGCCGTTTTGGTCTATGGGTTGATTCTTTGCCCAGCTGGAATGAAGGTGAGGGTGAGTACTCCTATATTTCTATGATCGATTTTAGAACCGACAACAATGCCTTCGAATGGCGACAAAATATGTTCTGGGATATCACCGAGGACCTTAAGTTGTCTGCAGGTTACCGCTTTGTGCGTAAGCAGCTGACCAAGGCGTATGACATTGGTAATGGTTATTGGGGTGGTTACAACAGTAACGGTCCAGATGATAACTCTGCCATCTTTAATACGGTTCCTTGTGATTACGACTCAGATGGTGATGGTGAAGTGGATGCATCGGGGTATGTGAACTACGAGACCAATGAGTGCGGTCCATTTGATTCAGGTTCGCCTACCAACTACCGCATGCCGATGGACAACATGGTTCTCACCGAGGACATCGGTGGTTTTGTTGAGACCAGCTACCGATGGGGTGACCTGAAGTTGAACGTGGGTCTTCGGTACGACATCAACACCAACCCACAGGTATCGCCAGAAGATGAAAATGACCCTGATTCTCACCGTGGTTACAAAGCCCTTAGTCCACGGGTTGGTTTGATTTACAAGTTCAGTGACCTCTTTGGTGTGATCGATAACGGGGCTGTGAAGTTACTTTACGGTACTGCTATTCAAGAGCCGGCTCCAACGCAGCTTTGGGGTGGTTGGTCTGGCCGTGCCGCGGCACCGGAGCTTCAGGAGGAAAGTGCTCGTAACTATGAATTGGTTACGCTTTTTCAAATTGGACCGGTACTTAGCGATATCTCAGTGTATTTTGCCGAGTACCAGAAGGTGCACGTTTCTCCTGCAGCCAATGCCGGGCGGCGTCGTATCCTGGGTCTGGAATACAAAGGCCGTCTCGAATTGGAAAATCCGATTCCTAACTCTGGCAAGCTGACGAGTTATGCGAACTTCAGCTATACCAAGAGTGAATCTTATCGGTATTACGATTTTGAGACGGGTGAGTGGACGCCGGTTGGCGACAACGGCACCATGGATACGGGTGATATTTCACCGATTAAGCTTCACTTGGGAATGAATATTCCTATGACGGATTACTTCAATCTAAACGTTCGGGGCCGATATATCGGTGCGAAGGTTCCATTCCTTTCCAACCCATTGCGAGATCCTTCTCGAGCAGATGGTGGAGAGCCTGATTACTTTCACGAGCACTTTGTCGGTGATGTATCGATGGGATTCCATTACGATATTGCGACGGTACAGTTCTCCGTCTACAACATTACCAATGCAGACTACAACCATCCTGGCGATGGTGCGGCCGACGCGGGTGATGGTTGGGTTGTGAACGAGGATGGCACAATGGATACTTCGGTTCGGGCAACTGGCTATCGAAACTCTTTGATTCCTCAACCTCTTCGCAGCTTTATGCTGACCTTGAAGTTGGATCTCTAAGGGACTGGATTTTAGGGGATTATACCTGAATTGATATAACATGTTTTCTTTGTTTTACGGGTTTTCAGTGGTCGATTTGGCCCTGAAAACCCGTAAGTTTTTCATGGATAACATGTTTTTCAGGTAAAACATGTTTTCCTTGTCGGCTCATTTTTCTTGGTATTTGTGATCGAAAATTCCCGTAATTTGTGAGCACGAATTTGCTTGGCTGACACTCGGATTTGCTTCAAACCTTACTTCCAACTCGGGCCAAGGCTGATAGTCCTCTTTATGTCTCGGTGCGAGTATTTTGGGTTAAGCCAAGAAGGAATGGATGTCCGAAATAGATAAGATTGACCAAGCGGCCGCTTATGCTCAAGACAATGCTGAGCTCAGAGCTGAACTGGATGCGGTCAAAAAAGCTACCGGCGCAAAACGTGTAGAATTGTCTAGGAAGCTCTTTGGCCGCTTCTGTGAATTTCAAGGCGACCTATCAGATCTTGGTAATTTCTGTGAGCAGTTGGGACTCTCCCGTGAACTTTCTGAATTTGTTTTCAGCGGTTTACGAAGTTGGGCGGAGGGTGGTTCGGTGGAGTCCGCTTTATGGGTCGAGTCGAAGCCGGGTCGGCCGCCGAAGACCGAGCGCAATCAGATTTTATTTGAAGATGTCCGCTCCAGAGTTCAGCTTGGCTGGGATGTTCATGCGGCTTGTTATGCCGCCGCAGACGCATTGGGTCGCGGTGAGGTTGAGGGCTTACCTAAGCAGGAGCTTTCACCCAGTTCGATTCGCCGCGTTTATTATGCGGTTATGAACGAGTCTGAGGCGCAAGAAGATAAGAGCTTTGGGGCCCCTGAGACTCCTGGGATGTCGGACAATGGAGTAAGTTCAATTGATTCCGAAATTCTTGAACATGCGAATCGGGGAAACTGGGAGGATACGCTTGCTTTGGTGCAGCACATCCATGACATGGGTGACCGTGCTTTAACTCAGAAATATATGAACATGGTTGGCCGCATCGCTGGGCTTAATGTTGATGGGTTAAAGTATTATAACTCGTGCCTCAAGAAGATTATCGATGGTCAATCGCCCAATGAAGCTTTCCAGTACGAGGCGCCAAGTGATTCATAAGTCTCTTCCAGCTTACGCCAGCTGATAAACGGTCACTTCTTTTTCTTTGCCCTTAACTTGTGCTGTGCCTAGGCACTTAGCTTTTGCGCAAGCTTCTGGAGCTGCATCAACAACCGCTTGGGTAACGAGAAGCGTTGAATCGTATGAGCGGTTTAGGGCTTCCACCCGGGCAGCCGTATTCACGGCATCACCAATTACAGTGTATTCTTTGCGTTGTTCTGTCCCGACGGTTCCGGTGAGCGCCATGCCCATATGAAGTCCTAGAGAGACCTGAGTGGGGGGAATCTTCTTTTGTTGAATCAATACTTCCAGTCGCGCAAGCAGTTCTGTTGAGGCTTGCACTGCATGTTCTGCTGCGTAGGGGTCGTCTAGCGGAGCCCCGAATACCGCCATGAAGCCGTCACCCAGAAACTTGTTTACGAACCCGTCGTTCTCACCCACAACTTCTACGAGTTCTTCAAAAAGCGTATTGAGAAAGTTCACCACTTCCACCGGTTCTTTGTTTTCCGAGAAGTTTGTAAAATTTCGGATATCGAAAAAGAGGACCACCACTTCTCGTAGGTCATGACTGCTGGAGGAGCTGAGGATTCTCTCCATCACCACATCTGAAACGTGTTGACCAAAGAGGGTTTTGATTCGGCCTTGTTCTTGATGAGAGTTCCAGACATTGAAGATGAGTTTTCGAAGTTGAACCGTCACAATCCCGGTTAGAAATCCGGCCACAAGCATGATGCCGGCTTTTTCAGCGTGGGTAAGGGGTTCTTGGAGCACGCTCCCGCTGCCACTGACCCATGCGTTGGGTACGCAGTAGGTAGCAACATAAAGATAGCCCACACCGCACATGAATCCTGTGTAAACCGCTAAGCCAAGGTCGAAACGCAGTGCGGATAGAATGATAAAAAGAAAGTAGATAAATACAGGAGGTGAGGCTAAAGCTTCGGGACCCTGAATAATCGTCGTGACCCCAATCAATAGGATGCTCGGTAGAGCTGCCTCAACGGTTGCATTGATATAACGCGCAACTTGAAAACGCCGTAAGGAAAGGTTTCGACGATTGCCGAATGTTTTGGATGCGAGGTAACCGTAGAGAGCCGTAAAAAGCAGAATCTGCGTAATACCAACTCTGGGGATGCTGCGCAAAAACACAGCCGCAAACCTCTCTTCAAACAAAAAGCTTATGGGGATGAAGATTGCGATTGCTGCAATGCTCATGACTGCGATTAAGCGACCACGCAGCTCTTCTCCGCGACAGATGTTTCGAAAGAGGGCCTGCTCTAAGGTGTCGTTGGAGATCTCGGGGTGATAAGTATCCTCTGTCTTCGACTTGGTCGATGACACCGCGGTGAAAGATGAATTTTGTTCGACTTTCGTCTGCATCATTTCCAAACCCCTCAGCGCTTCCCGTTTGTTCAGGCTTTGAACTTTGAAATTCGGGGCGCTGCGGCGATAGTTTAGCCCTAACATCGTAATTTTTTGATGCTTTTTCAAGGTCAATCAGGGTATTAGGGGCGGCGGATGTTGTATTTGTGCCTGGTGGTACCCACTCTGCGGTAAGGGAGGTTCTATGTTCCAGCGTGTATTGCTTTTGACTCTTATCTTCTTCGGCCTTCAGGCGTGCGCCTCAGTGGTTGTGAACCAGGACCCGAGAGGGAAATCTTTTCCCGATGTGCGGGGAACTTCTTTGGGTGGTAAAGCATATGAAATTCCCAAGGATTTTCAGGGCGAGCCGGTTGTTTTGCTCATTGGTTACAAGCAACGCTCTCAGTTTGATTTGGACCGCTGGATTTTGGGACTGGTGCAGCTTCAAACGCCGGTTCGAATTGTTGAAATACCGACCATCAAAGGACTGATTCCGGGGATGTTCGCCAACCGAATTGATGAGGGTATGCGCAAGGGAATTCCAGAGGAAGACTGGGGCTCTGTTATTACGGTCTACGATGAAGCCGAGCCCATTGTGAACTTTACCGGAAATGAAAATGGCTCGAACGGGCGCGTGGTTCTTTTGGACAAACAAGGCAAGGTTCTTTGGTTTGCGGACCGTGGTTATTCTGCAGGGCAAGTGAAAGACTTGGACGCTGCGGTGCGCAAGTTGACGGACGATTCCAGCAGCGCAGAATAGGTCCGCTTCACTCGCCTGGGAACTTAGAGTAGGGTGATGCCATGATTGTACGGACCGTTTTCATTGTGCTGATCCTTGGAAGCACTTTTCTGCATGCAGCCGAGAATGAGACGAATCCGCCTTCGGCAGCGGTGAACGAAACTGTGGTAACGATTCGTGTTGTCTCAAATGATACACCGGGCCCGTTGTTGGTTTATCTCTACAACACCAAAGACAGCTGGCTAAAAGCTGAAGAGGCTTATCGAAAGACGGTATTTAAAAATCAGGCAAAGTCGGAGTATCGGTGGATTCTGAAAGACTTGCCTCCTGCTGAATACGCGGTTCAGGTCATCCAAGACGAAGATAACAATGGCACCTTATCCATGGGACTCTTCGGCCCCAGTGAGGGTGTGGGCGTTTCAAACTATGTTCCAACCTTCATTCCTCGGTTTGAGAAGGCCAAGTTCAGGCACCTTGGCCAAAAGACGCTGGTATCTGTTGAGATGAATGACTAGTGGCGCGTTGTGTCATTTTGGTATCCGTTGGAAGTGCGCTCCATATGTACATGTTGTGACAAGTTGATTCTCGACTCGGCCTGGGTCCCTCAATAAAACTCCTCTTAAACGAAGTCGTCATTCATTTGAACTAAGAGGGGATACAATTATGAGTGAGTTTAAGGCCACCACCTGGAGCAATTCGTTTGAGAAGGGTGACGGCATGTTTGTCTTTGCCCGCCGTACACTTTCATCGCTTTTACTCATCACCTTATGCCCACCCGCCGCAATTCTTATGTGGTATACCTGTGTGCATCTCAATGGTTCGGTTTCTGAGCTTGCGCAGCTCTTCGCATCCCAAGGTGTCCTGGAGGCAATTTGGTCTATTTGGTCACCGGTATTCTTCGGGACACAAACCGCTTGGATTATGATTTTTACCTTTGCCGCATTTGAGCTTTTTCTCATGAAGGCTTTGCCGGGCAAACGTTTTGAAGGTCCTGTTACACCTTCGGGTAATATTCCTGTCTACAAAGCCAATGGCGTTGCGGCATTCTGCGTCACGGTCTTTACGTACTGGCTGTGCTCCTATCCCCTTGGCTTGTTTGACCCAGCTATCATTTACAAGAACTTTGGGGGTTTGCTTGGAGCCTTGAATGTTTTTAGTTTGGGATTCTGCTTGATGCTTTATCTCAAAGGGCGATTTAAGCCTTCCACCAGTGATTCAAGTTTTACCGGTAACTTCATTTTTGACTATTACTGGGGAACCGAACTCTACCCGAGAATTTTTGGTTGGGATGTGAAGATGTTCACAAACTGCCGTTTTGGGATGATGGGTTGGCCGATTATTCTTATTTCTTTTGCTGCAGCACAACATGAAACAATGGGACTTACGGATGCTCTCTTTGTGTCCGTAGCCTTGCAATTGATTTACATCGCTAAATTCTTCTGGTGGGAAACGGGTTATCTCCGTTCCTTGGATATCATGCACGACCGCGCAGGTTTTTATATTTGTTGGGGATGCTTGGTTTGGGTGCCGGCGGTGTACACCTCGCATTCACTCTACATGGTAAGTAATCCAACCACCCTTGG
>CAZZDT010000004.1:0-19776 GCA_964652435.1 uncultured Bdellovibrionales bacterium | reverse complement strand
TTTTTTGGTGAGTGCCTTGATTGTTGGTGGCTACTATTACATCGGCCGTGCTGCTGAGCTTCAGGCCCGACACGGTGACTTTCCTGTTTTATTGGCTGCATGGTTACCGAACCTGATTGGTTTGGCCGCTCTTTGCGTTCTCTCCTATCGATTTAAAGCGAGAGCCGCATGAAGATTGCCCTTTATATGGCTAGAATTTACGCATTGAGCGTTCTAAGCAGTTTAGCGGTTCTGGTTATTCTGGTGCTTTGTGCAACGCTTATGGAAAGTGCAGGTAACCTTTCGTCAAAAGCCGATGGTCTGCGGGTAGCGTTACAACTTTCTGTCCTTGGTTCAATTGAGTATGCATACCTGGTTTTTCCGGTGGCGAGTCTTCTAGGCGTGCTCATTACGGGCACTGTTTTGGCTCGGCGTGGCGAACTCATGGCTTTGCAATCCACCGGGATGAGTGTTGGGCGTCAAGCTTTTCCGTTTCTGGTGGTGGCAAGTTTATTTTCGATGGCAGGTCTTTGGTTGGGTGAGGTGGCTCTACCTACCGCCCAAGCTGAAATCGATAGTTTGCGGCTTACGAAACTTCGACAAAAAAGCGCTCTCAACCGTTATTTCACCAAAGAACTTCAATGGTTTCGACAGGGTGACTGGATGATGTATCTGCCTGTTTCGGGACGTACGGGCGATTCTTTTCGTGAACCGATTTTGTATCGAATGGAAAATGGATTGGTTGCAGAAGTACTTCATGGTCACGCATTGAAGTATGAGAACGATAGTTGGATTCTGCATGAGGTTGAGCGGTATTTACCGGGGAGCCAAAAGGCAGAAAAAAAGAAGCGTCAGAACATTCGCTTAAAGCTATCTCCTTCGGACCTGCTAGACGTCGCAGGCAATCCACGTCATATGCAATCGAGAGATATCGAGCATTTGATCAGACGCAGAAGTATGTCGGGAGCCGACACAACTGCTCACGCTTTGGAATGGCACGGACGGAAAGCATATCCCTTGGGGATTTTGTGGATGTGTGTGCTGGCTCTTCCCTGGGCGTTAAAACCTGACCGAAAGCGCTCCATGGCCGTCAATATCGGCTCAGGTGTGGTTGCCATCGGTGTTCTTTTAACGGTTACACATTTCTTTAGAATGCTCTGCTTAGGGCAAGCAATACCGGCATGGTTGGGGGCTTGGGGGATGGGACTTCTAAGTATCCCATGCACCCCGATTAGTTTTTGGCTAGCAAAAGATTAGTTGTTTCTCAGTTGATGCATTTTGAGAATTAGATCAACGCACCTATTGGAATAACCCCACTCGTTGTCGTACCAAGACATGACTCTCACGTAACCATCTCCTCTGGCCTGAGTAAGCAGGCTATCAAAAATAGATGAGTGCGGGTTGCCAATGATATCGCTGGAGACAACTGGAACCGTTGAATACTCCAATACTCCCTTTAGGGGGCCATTTGCGGCGGTTTCAAGTGCGGCATTGACTTCCTCACGGCTGGGCTTCTTGGAAAGCTTTACAGTGAGGTCCACAATAGAACCATCTGGAATAGGTACTCGGGCGGCCATTCCGTCGAGTTTACCTTCTAGTTCAGGCAAGACCTTACCAACCGCGCGGGCTGCACCAGTTGTGGTTGGGATGATGTTCTCGGCCGCAGCTCGACTTCGTCTAAAGTCTGCGTGGGGAACATCAGCCAGTCGTTGGTCATTGGTGTAAGCATGAACCGTGGTCATTAAGCCGGATTCAATTCCAAAGGTATCGTGCAAGATATGCGCAACAGGGGCTAAGCAGTTTGTTGTGCATGAAGCGTTGGATACGATTCGGTGGTCTGGCTTAAGAATATGGTCATTGACCTTGTAGACAACCATGGCATCGATTTCATCTTTTGGAGGCACCGTTAGCAATACGCTTTTTGCACCAGCTTCAAGATGTTTTTCGAGTTGGCTTCTCTGCCGAAAGACGCCTGTTGATTCGATGACCACGTCCACACCAAGCTCGCTCCACTTCGCTTTCGCCGGGTCACGTTCTTTGGTCATCAGAATTTTGTGGTCGCCTACATGCAGGTATTCTTCGTCGTAGGAAACATCCTTTTCAAATGTACCCATGATGGTGTCGTATTTGAGCAGGTAAGAGAGCGCTTCGTTATGAAAGAGGTCATTGATGGCTACTACTTCCATATCGTCGCGGCGAGATAAAATACGAAAAACGCTGCGGCCAATTCGGCCAAATCCATTGATGGCAATTTTAATAGTCATCGCAAAGCTCCTGACATATCGAGATGTTCAATGAGGTCCACGGCTTGGTGACAGTAACCCCAGCCGTTATCAAACCAGCTGATTGTTTTCAGGAGGTTGTTGCCTAATACCTGTGTGCCTTTTGAATCAAAGGTACAAGAATAGGGGCTGGTAATGACATCAGAGGAAACAATCGGATCGGTACAATACTCCATCAAGTCAGGATAGATATCCGCAGCAGCTGTTTTCACAACTTCATTGATACTTTCTACGCTAACAGCCTTTTGAGTGAAGATGGTCATATCTACCAATGAACCATTGGGTACAGGAACATTGAGTGCCAGGGCATCAATCTTATTTTCCAGTTGTGGAAAGATTTGTTCCAAAATAGGACCGGCCACCGTATCTACCGGGATAATATTTTCGCCGGCGGCTCGCGAGCTACGCAGGTCATCCGCTGGAACATCAGCGAGGCTTTGGGCATTGGTGTAGGCATGAATCGTGGTCATGCACAGTCTTTCAATGCCGAAAGCTTTGTCCAAAATACTTACAATCGGAGCCGCACAGTGTGTGGTGATCGAGGAATTGTAAATGAGTTGGTCAGTGGGCTTAAGCGATTTTTCGTTGATTCCCATGACGATGGTGGCATCGGGCTCATCTTCGGGCATGGTGCAAAGAACAACTTTCTTGGCACCTTGCTCAAGATGTTTGCTCAAATCTGCCCGTGTTCTTGGTCGTGCTGTGGCGTCGATAACCACATCGACTTCGTAATCACTCCAGTTGACTTCACCCGGATCCCGGGCGTTGAGCATCACGATTTGTTTGCCCAACGTATAAAGATGCCCGTCTTTGATGCTTACCTCGTATGGAAAGCGCCCAAGAATGGTATCGTAACGCAGTAGGTACTCTAGGCCTTCGTGGTCAGCGATGTCGCTGATGACGGCTATATCAATGTCTTCTCGGTCGAGCAGAATACGAAATAGATTTCTCCCGATTCGCCCAAATCCCATCAATCCGACTCGGATGGTCATGGCTTCTCCCATTTTGTTTTTTCACTGTTTAATCGAAGCTTGTATTCTACTCTAAAGTCGACGGTTGTCCAGTCTTAATCGGTGTCTCTGGGTGACGACTTTGAAAACTTGCCTTATGGCGTTTCCATCGGACTTGCTGGACTCGAGCTGGATTTACCTGCGGGCGTTGCATTTGGTTCTTGTGGAATTTCGACGATTGGCGTGGGGAATTCCTTTTTTAGGAACTCAATGAATGCGTCCAGAAGCAGCACAGGCTCAATGCTTACTGCTGATTGAGGAATATGCTGAAGAATTCGACCCAAACCCATTCCTCCAGTTGCTAGGAAATCGTTGGTTGCAACCTTGTAAGTTCGGGAGCGTTCAATTGTGGTCCCTGACATATGCATAAGCTTCAATTCACCGTCTTCATTGCTTACTTGCAGTCCGGCAATATGAGGTGGAAAACCAAGGTGACGTTTGGTGATGTGAGCAACCATCGCGTAAAGCTGTGCACCTGTGAGGTCCATGGACGTTACTTGATTGCCAAAAGGCAAAACGTGATAGGCGTTACCGTAAACCAAGGCTCCGGCTGGAAGGTCAGCTCGAACGCCGCCCCGGTTTTGGATACCAACATCTGCTTGGATAGAGCGCCGCATGGCTTCCGCAACCGCGTCTCCGAGACTCAAGCCCTGCTTAGGCTCTCTTAAAAAAGGCTTAGGCAATGTAGCGTCAATTGGTTTATTGCGGGTGAGGCTAACTTCATCAATAAAGGGTTGAACTGCTTCTTTGACGCTGGTGTGGATTTGTACGGTTTGGTCACGATAAGTTGCCGGCAGGGTTTTGGTTGGGGATTCACGAAAACCGCATTGTCCATCTGCCCAAGTTGTTAGACAGGCATCAATCGGTTGGTGAATGGTCGTTTTTTCACGGTCCATCTGCCCATCGGCACCGAGACAAGCTTCGACCCAAGTGAACTTTTTTCCGCGATAAGCTGACTCAACGGTAGCAGTACTGCCAATCCAGTGGGCGATGACGGAGTGGGTGTGACCTCCCACGGCAACATCGATCAAGTTCTTCGGCATGGATTCGAGCAGTGAGAAAAGCTCGCCTTTCCCATTACAGCTGCTGAGGTCATTCGGGTTTTGCGTGTTCGGACATTTATCACCCATATGCGACACGAGAATAATCAATTGGGCCCCGTTTTCCCGCAGCCGATTCGCTTCTCGGATGAGAACGGGTTGTGGATTTAAAAATTCAAGGGTTTCAACGTTTTGTGGACGGGTGGTTAAGGGTGTGCTTGGACTCGCCAACCCAATAATACCAACCTGAATGCCTTCAATATCGATCACCGTTGAAGGCAAAGTATTCTGCCAGGTGATGGGCGTTCCGGAGCTCTTTTCAGTTATGTTTGCAGCAAGGAAAGGAAATGCTGCTTCCTTGATACGCTTTTTTATAACCCCGAGTTTGTCTGGGTCTCCAGGCAGAAGAGGACCAAAGTCAAACTCGTGATTTCCGATGGTTGCAGCAGTGTAGCCAATGGCGTTTGCCGCCTTGATCATCACACCGCCCTTTGAAACATTTGCAATGAGGGTTCCGTGTAAGAAATCACCGGCATCAAGCAAAATGACGCGCTTTCCAAATTCTTGCCGTAGGATATCTACGTAACCGCCAATGGTTAGAATGCCCCCGCGCAGAACGTGTTCTTGGCCGACTTCAAGTATTTGCGGTTG
Source organism: uncultured Bdellovibrionales bacterium (assembly GCA_964652435.1). Lineage (GTDB taxonomy): Bacteria > Myxococcota > XYA12-FULL-58-9 > XYA12-FULL-58-9 > JABJBS01 > JABJBS01. The sequence continues at coordinate 14,814 of CAZZDT010000004.1, read as the reverse complement.
GACTGCACCGTGTAAGTCGTTGGTCCCCACAACGGCAATACATGTTGGCTTAGGTTTGTTTTCTTCTGCAATTGCCTCGGCCGGCTTGGTTTCAGTTGCCTCTGCGTGTGCGATTCCTGCGCTCAATAAAACGATAACTATGAGCTGAACCAGCCGCCAGAAATGTATGCGGAAAAAATTCATCGGGCCGATTCTACATTACCGTTTTTCTGAATCAAGTTATCGTGGTCTGTGCCCACGATTACGAATTTTAAAACTTTGAATCGCTGGGAATAAAATCTGTCAGAAATGACTTGTTAAGTCACAAATTCATAACACAGTGCGTTTTGTTAAAAGGCATCAGCCTTTTTCATGAGAGGTGCACGGATTTGTCCAATTGGTTGATTGGGTGTGTTTCAAAATGAAAAAGATCGCAATCGTAAACTAGTTGTCGGAAGTTGGTGATCCTTATTTGCAAAATGTGTAAGCGCCTGGAATGATTCATTAAACCACATCGATAGGGGAAGTGGTTTGACGACATACATTGTCTTGATGAAATTCGTTTTGACAGGTTGGTTTCAGGGAGCTAAACTCCAACCAGCTGTTTTTATTAATTATTTTCATTTTGATAACTATGGTTATTTTGGGGAAATTTGAGGGGTAATAAACATGGATTGGAATCAGTTTGATCCGGAGGGCGCGATTCGTCAGCGCTACCTGGATATTGATGAACTCACCGACGAAGCAAGAGACAAAATCAGCTTAATCGGAATGTCCTGGGATGATTTTCTAGGCATGTATGACATTTCGTGGATCTACCACGAAAATGGTCTGGAAGGCGTTGTACTAGCGTATCCAGAGATTAGAAGCGCGGTCGACAATAAGGTCGTCAGCGATGTAAGTCTTCTACCTACCTACAGAGATGTGAAGGGCCAGAAGAACTGTATTGACCTTGTTCGGGAAAAGGCGTTGACCAAAAGGGGAACGGTCACCATCAAATTCCTGAAGAACCTGCACGGTATTTTGATTAACAATCCGGAGATGACTGGTGTGTACCGCAAGGACATCCCAATCCACCGGACTTATTTTCATGAAATTGCGCAGCCAACGGAAATTGAGCAGCGTCTGACGACAGTGCTGGACTATATCAACGGTAAGCGCGATCGGGATGTTCATCCCATCGAGTTCGCTGCGAACGTTCACCACCGGTTCATGCGTGTGTTCCCGTTTTCGAAGCACAGCGGAATGATTGGTCGTCTGATGCTGAATTATTGCCTGACGCGTTCGGGCTATATTCCAGCGGTTGTTCATGCCACTGATCGTCAGCGTTACTACGAGGCGCTACGCGGTGAAGAGCGTGGATTCCGAGAGTTTCTCTGTGAAACAATGGAAAACGGCCTAGAAAACACGATCCGTTTTCTACGCTCCAACGAAAAGGTTGCCGCTCGCGGTTGATCTTATTACGAATTATCTGGCGAGCCCCTTGTGGGCTCGCCGATCGATTCCTACCTTATCATTAGTCGCCGGGCGGGGATTCGACCTGCGGCGCTACATTTTCACAAACTCCTTTTGAACATTGCGGATATAATATTCGTATGTTACGGCCCAATGGTCAGCGGGTAATTCCGCCGCTGGAGTACGTGATGACCGAAACAGAGCGATATGACTCTGAGTCAATATCAGGAGGCTACCGAGATCGATGTCATCCCAATCAGTAATAGCCATGGACTCTGAAGTGAGTCCTCGCGTCGGGACAAAATTATCTGCAGGAAGTACGACCGTTGAACTCTATGCGAGTGCGAAGTTACCCACTCAGCATGGAGATTTTTCGATTTTTGTTTTTCGTAACAATATCGACAACTTAGAACACGTTGCTTTGGTCCGCGGTGAGAACCTCGTCGGAGCGGAAAACGTTCCGGTTCGGGTCCACTCCGAGTGCCTAACCGGAGATGTGATGGGCTCGCTGCGTTGTGACTGCCGAGACCAACTTGAAGTTGCCTTGGACCTACTGGGCTCAGAGGACAAAGGTATTTTGGTTTACATGCGGCAGGAAGGCCGAGGCATTGGCTTGGGTAACAAGATCAAAGCATACGCACTTCAGCAGCAAGAAGGTCTGGATACAGTCGATGCGAACAAGCATCTCGGATTTGATGACGATCTTCGCGACTACACGGTTGCCGGCTTGATTCTTAAGACTTTCGAGTTGAAATCGATCATCCTAGCGACGAATAACCCTTTGAAAGTTAAGGGCTTAGAGAAAGTTGGCGTTGAAGTGGCCAAGCGTTTGCCGGTGATTACCCAACGCAATCCTCACAACGACGATTACCTACGTACCAAAGCTCGAAAATCAGGGCACCTTTTGCCTCTCTCCTAACGATTCTGGCCTCATTTAACCATGACTGCTTCCGGCATTTATCTGGATTGGAACGCTGACGCTCCGGTAAGCGATGCAGCCTGGAGTGCCTACGTGGAGGCCTCTCAGTATTTCGGGAACCCTTCATCTTTACATGGCCCGGGCCGTGAAGCTGCTAAGGTTTTAAGAGATGCTCGCGAGCGAGTCGGCGCTGCTTTTGGCATGCCCGCCGAGTCGGTTATTTTCACCAGTGGTGGCACTGAAGCTGACGCCCTGGCGCTGACGGGATACCTCGGTGGTCTCTCAGCTGGCTCGGTTCTGGTGGCCGAGATTGAACATCCCGCGATTCTGAAAAATCTCGAAGTGCTTTGTGAAAAACAGGGACTGTCTTTGATACGTGTGCCCGTCAGCGATGCGGGTGTGGTTTATCCAGAAGAGGTGGAAAAGCTTCTTCGCGACGATACGGTTTTGCTTTCGGTGATGATGGCCAGCAACGAGACCGGAGTCATTCAACCGATCAACGAGCTGGCTCAGCTTTGTCGAAGTCGCGGCGTGGTGATGCATACCGATGCGGTGCAGGCTGTGGGCCGAATGCCAGTTTTGATGTCCGAGCTCGGCGTGCACATGATGACGATTTCGGGGCACAAGTTCGGTGCCCTTAGCGGAACCGGTGCATTGATTGTGGAGCCAGGTTTGTCATTACAACCTTTTCTGACTGGAGGCGGTCAGGAAAATGGAATGCGTGGTGGGACTGAAAATGTAGCAGGGGCTGCATGCATGGCGGCTGCGCTTGAAGACTTACCCAGCCAAACTGTCTTGGAAGCTTGGGCCTCCACTCGAAATCAATTCGAAAAAGCGATTCTCGATCAATGTCCGGACGTGCAGGTCATTGGAGGCTCTGAAAAACGCCTTGCCAATACAAGCTGCATTCAATTTAAGGGATGTCCAGGCGATGCTGTTTTGATGGCGCTTGATCTTGAGGGACTTTTTGTGAGCACGGGAAGTGCATGCTCATCGGGCTCTGTTATGCCGTCTCCGTCCTTAATGGCTTTGGGCATAAGCGAAGAAGCTGCCCGTGAGTATGTTCGGTTTTCTTTCCCACCGAAGATGAGTGAGCAGACGTTGCAAACTGTGATCGAGAAGGTTTTGGTGGTGGTCCAACGAATGCGCACTTTCGGTAAACTCTGATCTAAATGTCAGCCTTTTGGTTTGAACATCATTCTTAAACACCGCTCAGCTTGATTTAAAGGCGTCCACTCTCTGGCACATATCGTGCTTGGCTTCGGTCTCACAAAGAGAGAGTGAAACATGAGTCGCCGTGCAGATGTACTAATGGGTTTAGCTTTGTTAGCGGTGATGATGGCCGCTATTTGGATATAATTTATTGCGGCTTGGTTTGGGCGGGCTCAGTTTGAACTTGAGCATGCTGACTTGGCTCTTTTGCCACTCTCGAAAGCAATTCTCCAAGGGCGTCTTGAATCCGCCAAACAGGTTGAATGCCGTGTCGAAAATGATTCACCAACATCGCAAATGCTAAGAGTTCTCCTGATTGAGTGGTCACGTAGCCAGAGAGTGCGCTGGCAATACTTAAGGTTCCCGTCTTGGCTCTAACAATCAGGTTGGCATCGGTTTCGTGCATTCTGCCCTGCAGTGTTCCTGTTCCTCCCGCAACGGCCATGGAATTTAGGTATTCAACCCGATGCTTGGGATTATCCGCCATGTAGCAAAGCAACTCGGTGACATGTTTTGCCGTCACTCGGTTGACGTCGTGTAAGCCACTTGCATTTTTGATGACCGGTGGCGGCCCTGAGACTTTGACCTGCTCCGTGAGAAAATCTTGAATGGCCTTTTCTCCTTTTGCCCAGGTGCCAGGACTTCCAGCGACCTCGGCTCCCAAGGTACGGGCCAACTGGCTGGACATAAAGTTGTTGGAGTATTTGTTAATTTTCTCGATGAGATCTGCCAGTCGAGGAGAGGTCATGGAGACCATGGGTTCCGGTGCTTCGGCGTTCTCAGGAGCTGTTGTTGATGCGCCTGGAATGGGAGTTAACTTTACTTGGCCTTTGACGGTTACCCCCACACTTGTGAGCATGCTTTTAAAGACTTCGCCGCTGTGAAGCCCTGCATGATGGATACGACGCCAGTAGCCCCGGGGTTTATCGGTTTGCAGGATGTAGCCTTCAACCTGCACGACACTGCGCCCGTCTCGTTCAATAACTTCTACATCGATGCGGGTTCTGGTGCGCTCGCTTGTGGTAACCGTTCCCTCAACGACTGCATAATCAGAGGATGGCTCGATGGCAATTTGTGCCGGCTGGCCTGGTGTGGTGGGCAATACGTGAACCAGGACGGCATTGAATCCCACGGATAAGGCACCTGCTGGAGCCATATAGGCTGATGACGAGGTGTCTTGTTCTTGGCCAGCGGCAATGGCCGGGCCGTCGAAATAGGTTTCATCAACGAGAATGTCCCCGTCAATTTGAGTAACACCGGCGTATTTAAGTCGGTTGGCAAAGTACCAAAAGCGTTCAGGTACCAGCCATGGATCTCCATATCCTTTGAGATGAATATCTCCTTTGATGACCCCTTGCTCTGCTTTTGGGGCGTAAATTTCCGTTTTGAATCGATAGTCGGGGCCCAGGGCGTCCAGTGCCGCTGCTGTTGTGAAAAGTTTAATGGTTGATGCAGGAACCCGAAGCTCATTTTCATTTTTGGAAAAGATGACTTTTTTATCAGCAACCCGAACCACGTGGGCTGAAACAAGCGCGTCCGAAATATCGGGATCTTCGAGTAACTTCTCAATATGGCCTGGGAGGTTTTCGATTGTAGGAGGTGGTGTCGTAGGGGAAATCCCCTCATCCCCGGTTTGGGTGAGGACAAGCGTAATGATGGAGAGAATTTGCAGCATGGCAGATGTTACACAATGTTGGATGTTCAAGCTATCTAATTGCCCGGAACGCGGAAAAAGTCCTAGAAAAACTTATGTGTTTGTTTTTTATAGGTTTTTAGTTTTTTTACGGGGGTTTTATTGCTGTGGAAACGAAAAAAAAGCCGGGCTTATTGGCGAACCAACAAGCCCGGCTTGATATCTTTGCGATTTGATCAGCTCAACAGGGATGGGGGGGGGAGGGATATCCAGGCCCCTGTTGAACCGGCCTAACCGCTAAGACCGACCGTTCACAGAGATACTATTCAGAGTCCTGGGTAGAGGCAAGAACTTTTTGCGGGTTTTTCCCTACAGAATGATCCGAAATGGGGGATTTACCCCTCGTGGACGTACTTATGATTTACCAACGGCCTCGTCGCTGAGCCTTGGTTGGGCGTCCACCACCCATCTGCATCTGTTGGTATTGCTTTGGAGGATTCTCGAGATGGAACTGGTACCATTGCTCTTTGTACCCTTTCATCTTGATTTTCTTACCGTTTTGCAGCTGGTTGAGGGCGTCTTTGATCTTGGGATCATCTCCGGTTTTCTTCAGAGCTTGAATGAGGATGGCTTGGGCCGCATCACGCTCACCAATCTGGCAGAGTAAATACGCGTAGAGATTCCAGGGCAAGCTTTGCTTTTTCCCTTTTTTAACAACGGTGTCCATTGTTTGGCGCATCTCTGCGTGCTTCTTCTTTTTGTAGTAGATAACCGCGAGCATGGCGCCGCCCATCCAATGGCCAAATTGGAGAGATTTTTCTAGATGAGGCAGTGCCTTATTAAATTGCTTCTGAAGGAAATACATCACACCGATTTGATTATCGATTTGAGAGGCTACTCCAAACTGAGTACCGGCGTGAACTCGGGCGCTTTCCATGGTCTTGATGGCCAGGTCGAATTTTGGAGGCATCGACTGTAAGTAGCTGGCAGCCTTGGTGAAAATCTGCTCCACAGTTTTAAACGTTTTACGAGCCAGGACGAAATAGGCAGCCATGACCACAATGACGCCGGGCACCACAGATTCACCCATGCGTAAGAGTCCGGGAAAGTAAAGAACGGCAAAGGCTAAGAAGCCTGCCCCGAAGGCATATAAGAGGTTTCGCATACTAGTATCTCCAAGCGATATGGCGGGGCCATAGCAGTGGATTCGTGGCAAGTAAACCACAAGAAAAACCGTTCTAACTTGATGACTTAAGGGGGCGTGTGGCTTGCAAAGCTTGAGACAGATAGATCAGAGCAGAACGGTGACCTTAAATGGTTGCTCAAGTCCCACATCCGCGGAAAATCTTTTGAGCCGCTCAATCAGAGTAAAATTGACCTCACTCCCTGCTGAAACCAAAGCAACGCCGGCTTTAGAGAGAACCGGTTCTTCAAAGATCATTCCCGTGGTTAACTCATCTAAGGTTGCAAAGCGCTCCACCCGTGGAGGCTCTGGAATTTCAATCTGTGCAAGGCAAGCTAAGAGTCTTGGATCGTAGGCGCCGGCATTCTTCTGGAGCTCTGCTTCGGCCTCAGCTTTTTCAAGTCCCGAAAAGACCAGCTGATCAAAGTCGATGGCAATGCGAAGCATTTGGCTGCCGACGATATTGCGATCCTCTAGGCGAATGTCTCCACTGAGTTCTTGAGTTGGGAAATCATCAAGCTGATGAGCAATCATTTCAGCGATGGATTCCATCCTTGGTACTGCTCTAATGAGGTCGCGAGTAATCGCGGGATGGCTTTCGTAAAGTTCGGTTTCATCATGCTCGAGTGGGTGCCCACTGCTGACTTTGTTGAGCGTATCGGGATGAAGGGTTACGCAACCTAATTGAGAGAGCATTGCGGCAACTTCGAATTCCCATACATCTGTAAGTTCGAGATGTTCGGCCATGACTTCTACAATGCGCTGAACTCGACATCCTCGACTAAAGGCCACGGGATTAATCAGTCCGAGTACTTCGGTGAGCACCTGCACACTGCCCCGAAGGGTTTGCATGAGGACATCTCGCTGCACCTGCTTTTTCTGGTATTGCCCAATGGCCTCTTCGAGAATGGCTTTGAGCTCTTTAACCGGGCAAGGTTTCGTGAGGTAACGAAAAATTTTGCCTTCGTTTACAACGGATATGGCAGCTTCGAGGTCCGCATGCCCTGTGAGTAGGATACGAATGCTGTCTGGCGAAACTTGTCTGGCTTGTTTGAGAAATTGAGCCCCATTCATACCGGGCATTCGCATGTCGGAAATAATGATCGGAAAGGTTTCTTCTTGCTCGATCAAGTCGAGTGCTTCTTGTCCACTTTTGGCCGTTGTAATTTTGAAGCTTTTGCGCAGGTTTGTGGCGATACCTTCGAGAATGAATTCTTCGTCATCCACACAAAGAACGCGTGGTTTCGGAGCCTTGGACTTGCGTGACGACTTGGCAGGTGTGGAGTCACTCATCTTTTAATCCCTCTTTATTCGACTCTGAATCTGGGTCGTCCAAGATTCTATTTCGGATGCCAATCCTAGCGATTTCAAGAAGCCGATATCAAGATTTGCTTCTCGCGAACCGCGTTCTAACCATACTTGTCGAGCAGCGTATATAGCATGTTGTACTTCTAGAGTACTGCCATCTGGTTGGTTATCAAGCCATCGGCTCAGATTTACGAGTTTTTCGGGCATTCCCCAAAGTCTAAGGATAAATTGATTGAGTCGGTGCTCAATTTTGGGGCTACTTTCCACCACATCACCCATTTGGAGCAATGCCAGGGAACTCAGCGCTACCAGCATACTGGCTGTGGTTGCCGGGCCACCCTCCGGACCTTCCCCCAGCAGCACTGCAACATGGTGACTGAAATGTTGAGCATCTTCTTGGAGTTTTAGAAATCGCTCTTTCGCGTCATCTGGAATATCGGTGCTGAAAATAGCTGGCTGCTGAACCAGTTTTTTAAGCATCGGAAGTCCTAAGTAATGAACGGCTTCACTTACGTTGGTGACGGTTTGCGGTCGGCCAAAAAATGATGAACTTACAATTTGAATCAAGCGAGCAGTCAGCCCAACATCAGATGCGATGAGACGGTGAATGGCATCGCTGTTCGTTTCAGCATCCTCAAGCAGAGCCTTCAGATTTTCGAGTGATTCGGTGGATGTAAGGGGGGCTCCCAGTTGATTGGCAGCTTGTGCCAAGCGTGGATGCTCGAGTTCTTCAATCCCGGCGACGAGATTTTCAATGATGCGCTGGAGAATAACTGGGTCACAGGGTTTGCTCATGTACTGGTGAGCGACTGGGAGGGCCTGAAGAATTGTTTCCTCCTCGCTGTACCCTGAAAGCATGATGCGTGCAGTACCGGGATGCTTTTCCCGCACCTTTTGTAAGAGGTCCGCTCCGGACATTCCGGGCATACGCATATCGGTGATAACGATGTCGAAGGCTTCTTTTGCAAGCCACTGCAGGGCTTCATCGCCGCCGGTGGCAAATGACATTTTCCATTTTTTGCGAAAACGCCGCAGGAGATTTTGGAGGCCTTCCAAAATCAGCGGTTCATCATCGACAAATAGAATCCTCATAATTTTTACGACTTCCCCGGCAACGTTGAGCCTGACCGTATCTATATAATATACATCGGGGATGGCCTGACGCCAAAAACAATAACTTCGAGGTGTAAAGTGCTACCCATAACGGAAATGACATCCGATATTGCCAAAAATATTCGGGCAGTATTCAGTGATATAGATGACACCATGACCACCGAGGGCAAAGTTACGGCGAGAGCTTATGACGCTATGTGGCGGTTAAAATCGGCTGGCGTGCCATTCATACCCGTTACGGGCCGGCCAGCGGGCTGGTGTGATTGTATCGCCCGTCAGTGGCCGGTGGCTGGAGTTGTTGGGGAGAACGGTGCCCTCGCTTTTTATGAAGAAGATGGGGCTTTGAAGCGAATTTATCACCCCAATGCCATCGAAGATGCGCAGAAGCGTTTGGAGCCCGTTCGGGAAGCTATTTTGAAAGAGGTGCCTGGCAGTCGAGTGTCCAAGGACCAGTTTGGGCGCTTGTTTGATTTGGCCATCGACTTTTGTGAGGAGCCACCGGATTTAGGGCTTGAAGCTGCTCAAAAAATCCAGGCTATTTTCGAGCGCTTCGGAGCAGTTGCAAAAATTTCTTCTATTCACGTCAATGGCTGGTTTGGAACTTACGACAAACTTCAGATGGTGCGTCAGTTTGCTGCTCAGAGACTCAATGAGGATATTGATGCGGCACCAGGTGCATTTTTATTCTGCGGAGATTCTCCAAACGATGAACCTATGTTTTCTTTCTTCGAAAATGCATGCGGTGTGGCCAATCTCAATCATTTCACATCCCAAATGACTTCATTGCCTAAATTTGTGAGTGCCTCTCATGGAGGTGAAGGTTTCGCTGAAATCATCGATAGGTTTTTGGAGTTGCGCGGCTAAGAGAGACTGGTTCAGTCCCAAATTTATCTTTTAGCAATATCCAAGGGTTGGCGACGAAGTACCTGAACTGTCGGATGGATTGTTCATAGTCATGTCAGTTGCCTTTGAAATTGGAGCGATGAATAAACGATGGCAGGTCATAGTAAATGGTCAAACATCAAGCGCAAAAAGGGCGCGGTCGATGCGGCCCGTGGAAAATTATTTACGAAGCTCGTGAAAGAAATCACCACGGCAGCTCGATTGGGAGGAGGCGATCCCGGTGCCAATCCTAGATTGCGTGTTGCCATCGCTGCTGCAAAAAGCAATTCCATGCCCGCGGAGAACATCACTCGAGGCATCAAAAAAGGGACGGGAGAATTAGAAGGTCAGGTCATCGAGGAAATCAACTATGAAGGTTATGGCGCCGGTGGCGTTGCCTTTTTCGTTGAAACTCAAACGGACAATCGAAACCGGACCAGTGCGGCAGTGAGATCAGCTTTCACAAAAAATGTTGGAAGTATGGGGGCATCTGGCAGTGTCGCTTGGATGTTCAACCAGTGCGGACAATTCATCTTTGAAGCGTCGGCGTACACTGAAGAGCAAATGATGGACGCAGCTTTGGAAGCTGGAGCGCAAGATGTACGGCTTGAGGGTGAGCGCTGGGTGATGACCAGTGAACCAACCGATTTCAACACTGTTCTTGAATCCATCGAGGGGGCAGGTCTGGCTTATCTGGAAGCTGAATTTACGATGGTGCCCGAGAACACCATAAGCGTCACGGGCAAAGAAGCGCAGCAAGTTATTCGTTTGATGGAAAAGCTAGAAGATTTAGACGATGTAATGAAAGTGCACGCCAATTTTGAAATTGATGACGCTGAAATGGAACAAATTCTTAATGGCTGATGCCGCGAAAGGTTGATGTGCGCGTTCTAGGTATAGATCCCGGAAGTAGGTTTACTGGATGGGGCATTGTGGATGTCCAGGGCAGTAAAGTCCGTCCTATAGCCAGCGGTGTGATTGAGGCCGGTGACGGGCCATTTGTGTCTAGGATGGTCGTCATCGGTGACGCATTGGATGAAATTATCAGAACGCACAAACCCGATGAAGCAGCGGTAGAAGCCATCTTTCATTCAAAGAATAGCCAATCGGCATTGAAGTTAGGCCATGCTCGTGGCGTAGCTTTGCTTAGCATTGGACGGGCAGGGATTGCTTTGGCGGAATACCCACCGGCTCGCATTAAACAATCCGTGGCAGGTCATGGCCGTGCGTCAAAAGATCAAGTTCAGCAGATGGTTCGGATGCTTCTGGGACGGACTGAGCCTTATCTTGAGGATGAAAGTGATGCCTTGGCCGCAGCTTTATGTCATGTACAGATGGTAGGAAGTCCCACCAGTCGGCTTTTGGCTGATATGGAGCGCAGTTTGCCACGCAAATCGAAACAACCTAGGCCCCGGCGAGGAAGACAATCATGATTTCAAGTTTACGAGGTATCCTCATTGATAAGCAGGCCGATGGCGCAGTGATTGAATGTGGCGGGGTGGGATACGGTGTGGCAATGCCTATTTCCTCGTTGGTTCGGATGGGGCAGTTGGGCGATGAGGTGAAAGTCCTGGTGGAAACCTCCCTTTCGCAGGATGCACTTCGGCTTTTTGGATTCCTTGAGGCCTCTGAGCGCGATGTGTTTCGGGTGCTGGTGGGAATCAACGGAGTGGGGCCGAAGTTGGCGTTGGCCGTGCTTTCGGTTTTCAGCGCGGAAGAGTTGTGTGACATCGTGGCGCGAGAAGACAAACCGAGGTTGGTGAAAATTCCGGGTGTCGGAGGCAAGAAAGCGGACCGCTTGCTTTTGGAACTCAAGGACCGGTTGCCGAAATTGATGCTTCAACCTGAGGCGCCGGGTGGAGTCATCGAAGTGTCCATCGGACCGAAAGACGATTTGGTGGATGCGATGTTAGCCCTTGGTTTCAAGAATGCCATTGCTGAAAAAGCAGCCAACACTGCACTCGAGCGGTTGCCCGATGAAGCCGACATTGCGACTCTGGTTCGGGAGGCTCTGCGGGTGGCAACCCCACGAGCTTGAAAGACTTTTGGGAATTCCCAGGCGATCGGCCACCCACGGATCTAGGTTGACAACAAGAGGGGCCAGCTGTAGATAAGCCCCGCATTCACTAAAATTTTCCGGCTTTCACCGGTTAGTTGAGTGGGCCCATACGGTCCGCTTTTTTTTTGGGAAAAAGGCATAAAAGCTAGTTAAAACAAACACATGGCAGGAATCACACAAAAAGTAGAAGAGGCGATAGAGCCTGTATTAGAAGCCGAAGGCTTTGAGCTTGTGATGCTGGAGTATGTGACGGGGCAACGCATTCTTCGAATTTTTATCGATAAAGAAGAAGGTGTGAGCCTAGATGACTGTGTTGATGTGAGCCGATTGGTGAGTGACATTCTGGATGGTGAGGGTTTTAGCGACCAAATTGATGGCAAGTTTAGATTGGAAGTGTCATCGCCTGGGCTGGACCGACCATTGGTAAAACCGAAACATTTTCAACGGTTTGTAGGAGATCAGGTCAAACTGACGACAAACGAACCTTTTGATGGACGCCGGAAGTTCTCGGGAGAAATTCTCGAGGCTGACGAGCGTGGTATTCGCGTAGGCTCTGAAGCCGAAGCCTGGTCATTTGGTTACGACCAAATCGACAGGGCGCGTTTAGTACCGCAATTTTAACTGGAGATTCCCGGAATAATTAAATTATTTCGGCAATGAAGAGGCCCTGTTATGGATGCTGCAAATCTCAACATGGTTATTGACCAAGTCAGTAAAGACAAAGGTATCGACCGCATGGTTCTCGTGCGTGCGCTTGAAGAAGCTATTTTAGCATCGGCTAAGAAGGCTTTCGGCGCGGAGCGTGCACTGCATGCCGAGTTCAACGAAGAAAAAGGTGCCGTTGACCTCACGCAAGCCATTACTGTTGTTGAAACGGTTGAAGACACTTTTAACCAAATCAGCCTCGAAGAATGCGCTGAGCGTGAGATTGAAGTTGAGGCGGGCGATGAAATGGTCTTCCCGATTTTCTATCTTCAGCAAGATGCAGAAGAAGCTCTTGAGCAGGATGAAGAGTACGGAGATATTCTTCAGCTTAAAACATACCGTCGTAGCTTCGGACGTATTGCGGCTCAAACTGCCAAGCAGGTCATTATTCAGCGTATCCGCGATGCAGAGCGCTACCTGATTTTCAGCGAATACAAAGATCGAAAAGACGAAATGGTAACAGGTATTGTTCGACGCTTTGAGCGCGGAAATATCATTGTCGATTTAGGTCGTGCAGAAGCCATTATCCCTATTCGTGAGCAGTGCCCACGTGAGTCCTACCGAACCGGTGACCGAATTCAGGCTTACGTCATTGATGTTCAGGAACACTCTCGTGGACCTCAAATTGTTTTGAGTCGAACGTGTCCTCAGCTTTTGGCGAAGCTTTTCGAAATTGAAGTTCCTGAAATTCACGAAGGCATCGTTAAGATTGAAAGCGCTGCCCGTGAGCCAGGTTCACGGGCCAAGATTGCTGTAAGCTCCAATGACCGTGATGTTGATCCAGTTGGTGCTTGTGTTGGTATGAAGGGTTCACGTGTACAAGCAGTTGTTCAAGAACTGCGTGGTGAGAAAATTGATATCGTTCCTTATTCTCCAGATCCGGCCACTTTCGTCTGTAATGCACTTCAGCCAGCTGAAGTAAGCCGTGTTCTAATCGACGAAGGCAGCCACACCATGGAAATCATCGTTCCCGATGATCAGCTTTCCTTGGCAATTGGTCGCAAGGGACAAAACGTTCGCTTGGCAAGCCAGCTTGCTGGATGGCGTCTTGATATCCACTCTGAATCTCGTATTGCGGAAATCAAAGACCGCGCATGGGCTAGCCTGAGCAAGGTTAAGAACTGCGGTGAATTCTTGATTCAAACGCTTTACAACCACGGTATTCGCTCGGCTGAGGAATTGCTTGAAGCCAATCACGAATTCTTGGTTCAGTTCCCAGGTATTGAGGCTGATAACGTTGCTGAAATGCTTCAGAGTGCACGCCAAGTAGCGGCTGACGAAGCTGAAGAGCTCAAGCGCTTGAAGGAACAAGCAGACCACGCAGCTGAAGTTGCTGACGCGGCCAAAGCACTTCAGGGTATTTTGGGCCTCGATAGCGTTGCGCGTCTTCGCAAGGTCCGTGGTGTTGGTGACAATGCTTTTGAAAAGCTCAATGCAGCTGGTTTCGATACGGTTGAGAAGATTGCTGAATCTGACATTGCAGAGTTGGCTGAATCTACCGAGCTTACGGAGCAAAAGGCCAAACAACTTCGCTTTGGTGCCAATCACTTGATCAACGAAGAAAAAGAAATCCATGCTCGGGCCACTGAGTTTGGCATTACCGTCGTTGACGACGTGGTTCAGATCCCTGGCTTGGAGCCAGAAGTAAGTGAAGAACCTGAAGCTGAAGCAGCACCAGAAGCTACTGAAGAAGTAGCGGCTGACGTAGTTGCGGCAGAAGCGGGCAATTCTGAAGCGGATGAAACCGCGGCGGAATTGGCGTGATAAGGGAGCTTAACAGAAGTGGTGATGGCTGCGGCAAAAATAGCTCCCTCGGATGCCGAGGAGAGAAGCCGAAACGATTCGGCTCCTGAAAAGACGCGTCAGTGCGTTGTTTGCCGGGTTGATCTGCCACCTTCTAAACTTCTAGCTCTCGGATTTATCGGTCAGCAGCTCGTTTTCGAGCGAGTGGGTGGCCAGCGCGGGGCATATGTCTGCCCAACAAAAAATTGTTTAAGTAAATTAAATACCGCACACGTTTCACGGGCGTTTAAGCGCAGTGTGAAGACCGATGGACTTGGGGAGCTTGTAGAAGCTGCTCAGGCACTGTCGCGACGACGTCTGGGTGAAGCCTTGGGGCTTTGTCGAAGACAAGGGGTGGTGCAGGTGGGAGTCGATGCGCTCAAGGGAGAAAATCCCCGAGGCGCCGTTCGTATTATTGCGTCCGATCTTTCTCAAAATTCTGCCGGTCAGATCCGAGAAGCCTCAGTATTTGGGACTTCCGAGGAGCTGGGGCAGTTTTTGGGTATGAAAAGGGTCGGGGCGTTAAGTATTTCTCCGGGGCCAATGGCTAACCGGGTAGCTTTTTGGCTTCGTCTCTGGCAGGA
>CAZZDT010000003.1:0-21420 GCA_964652435.1 uncultured Bdellovibrionales bacterium | reverse complement strand
TGAGTGATTCGAACCATATCCCCACCGAGATATTCAGAAGGCTCGTAAAAATAAGAGAAATCATAACTCGAACAATCAGGAAGTTTCTTAGGCAGTAAACTCTGCTGAACGTTGGAAGCCGCTTTTAAATCCTTATTGATTCTTTCATTGGCTTGCGTCACCAAAGCGATTTGTTCGTTAAGCTTATTCTCAAGATTTAGGATGCGTAAACCAACCTTCAGCCGCTCACGTAACTCGAGAGCGTTGAATGGTTTGGTAAGATAATCGTCTGCCCCGGATTCAAGACCCGCGACAACTTCTTCTTTAAGGTCTTTCCCGGTTAATAAAACAATATAAACGTAGTAGCCCAAATCGAGTTCTCGAAAACGACGACACAACTCGTCGCCATCTATTCCGGGCATCTCCCAATCCAAAATCACCAGTTGAGGGCACTCTTCTCCAGAGAGAACCTCCCAGGCTTCATGGCCATCGGCAGTTGGGATCACTTCGTATCCCCATCGCTTCAAATAGCCAGCGAGTATTTTTCGCGACGTCATGTCGTCTTCAGCAATTAAAATTCGCATCGAATCCTGGACTCGTTCAAACGTTATAACTTATCTCATATTCTGCCCTGGACTGGACCAATATCCAAGTAAACTACCGAATTCCTTAAGAATTCTACAATTTAACCCCGGAATATTGGCTCAAATCGCAGGCTCCTGATACCCCTACACCATGGTAACGACCACCGAAAGTCCACTGAATGCCCAAACTGTACATCTTTGGTGGGCCACCGATCGCGGACTAAACACCAGCCGACTCAAGCAATTGTATCTGGATTGGCTAACCACCGAAGAAAAAGCGCGTTACCACCGGTATATGTTCCAAAAAGATGCAGACCTCTACCTGCTCACCCGGGCTCTTTGTCGCAAGGTTCTCTCCCATTACATGCCAGTCAAACCCGCCGACTGGCGCTTTGAAAGCAACCAATATGGGAAACCGTCCATTGCCAGCCCCGAAACGGCTAAATCGCTTGAGTTCAATCTAACCAACACACCAGGTTTCGTGGCCTGCATGGTTAGTGACCGGTATCCCGTTGGCGTTGACGCTGAGGCTATCGATCGTAAAAGCGCAACCCTGGATATAGCAAAGCGATTCTTTTCAAAAGAAGAGTTTAAAGAACTCCAAACCCATCCCGAGGAGTTACGTGCAGCTCGATTTTTTCACTATTGGACCTTAAAGGAAGCGTACATCAAGGTTCGAGGAATGGGCATGTCTATACCCTTGGCTGATTTCTCAATGATTGAAGACAGTGAACAAAACATTCAAGTCATTCACCATACCTCCGGATCTCATACAAACTACCATTGGTACTTTCAACAATCTCAGCTGGCAGAAAATTATTTACTGGGAATGAGCGTAAGACTTGAGACTCCCGTGCGACCTCAAATTATTATTCAAGAAATGCCCCTCATCTAGAAGCTGCCTAAGGCCTCTTCACGAGATTCACACACCGTGAATACTGTCATCAACCCAGTGGTTTCCAGGATATCATATACTTGATCTCCCAGCTCACAGAGAACCAATTTACCGCCTTTGGCTGCGCAATCCTTGTAAACCGACATGATCTCTCGAATTCCTATACTGCTCAGCAGACCAATCTCACTTAAATCAAGAACAATATTATTGATTCCTTCTTCAAATACGGCTTGCCACTTTTTTCGAAAAGCGGGTGCAGAGTGGTTCGTTAGATCTCCAACTGGTTTTAAAACACATAGACCTTCTAAATCTTCTCTTGAAATATCCATTCAAGACTCCTCATCACACAAAACTCTTTAAACCAAATCTAAATCGCATCAAACTTTTTATAACCAAGCAGTCGACAGCCGCCCTTTTCGTACTCAAGTCGGTCGAGTGTATTGTTCATGATCAAAATGCCTCGACCCGACTCGGACAAAAGGTTTTCTGGCGCCATCGGGTCGGGCACATCATCAAGATTGAACCCTTTGCCTTGATGCTCGACAAGAATTTTCATTCCTTCTGAATCAACCACATAGGTCACATCAATGCGCTTTGATTTGTCGCCTCCATAACCGTGTTCCCAAGCATTCGTAATAGCTTCTAAAGCTACCACACGAAGTTTTTTCTGCTCGCGTGGGGAGTTGAATCCCGCCAACTCTAGAATCCGCGCTAAAATATTTGCAGCGGCATCAATATCAAACTCAGATTCAGCTATACCCAAGCCAAACTGAACATACCATGACTCAAGGTCAAGACCTTCTAAGAATGCTAAGCTAAGATCCTCAGATTGAACTGAGCTTACGATGCACTTGGCACCAGCTTGGAGCTGCTTGTCGATCCATTTCAACGAGCCGCTCGGGTCAAGCCAAATACAAGCAGACACCGAATCAACGGTAGAATTCGAAGAGCGAGAATAAAGTACCAATTCTTGCTGCTGAAACTCCTCAAGGGCCGGCTTTGGCACATTTGCTAAGCCATAGGACTTCAACTCATCTAGAATAGCTGAGTTTGTTTCCTCATGAAGCAAAGCCACTGATATGTTTGATTTAACCTGCACCCATCACCTTCAAAACAAGCCTCAAACTATTTTCCACCAAACCGCAGAACTTCTGCAAGTAGTCATTTCCTTGGTCCTGCCCCCAGATATCTAAACGAGAATAACCTCGCCGAATCACATAGGATATTGTCATGGCATGGCTTCCTGAAGCAGACACAGGAATAATAAAATCAAGAGAACGACGGTCAGCGCTACCATGGGTGACATAAGAGGGAGCCCAGAGCGAACGTACCAGCGGGTTGACTGATAAGCCCCCCTTGAAAGCTTCTACTGCCTCTACCCGGTCAACCAAATCACCTTCAGCCGCGAAACAACTCAAGGCCATAAACATACCCGTTAAATCCCAACCGGACTGCAAGCGAATCAAACGTCCTTCAATTGACTCTACCGCGGCCACCAGAGAATCACGGTCAACATCACCAGAACGAGAACCATCGATGAATTCACGTAGTTCAGGTGTAAAAACAGGCATCAATGAGTAGCGTCCACCTTCCACATGACGCGTATGTGTGACTCGAGCAACGGAGTTGTTCTGCTCTGGAAAAAGATAGCAAGCCGCCATTTGCAAAGCGATATGCAAAACCGCATCAGCATTTAAATCTTCCTGTTCGTAAAAGTCTCGACCAATGGTTCGAGTTTTCAAACTGCAATGCTGCCAATATCTACGGCGTTCAGCATGCTCCGTCGAAGCATTGGATGTTAGATCCCAAATGGATTGGTCCGAGCAACCCCACTCTAAAGGCTCAAAGCTCCTCTCCTCCGTCTCTCCAGCAAGCACCAAAGACGTGGTTTCCAACGTTTCATCAGATTCATAAACATTCCAAAGTTGATTCACAAATTGTGCGGCAACGTGTCCGTCAACTGCTGCGGACTCAAAGGTAAGAGCCGCCGAACCACTGCGAGTCACAACCAACTGCATACTTTTATCGAACCATCTATTCTCAACTTCGCGGTCTTTAAAATAGCGCCATACGGCATCACGGTTCTCATCTTGAAAATCTAAATCCAAGCAGGTCAAAAACAATGCGCTTTCAACCTGCTCCAACGAATGGCGAGACTGAGGATGCTCGGATAATTGTTCTCGAACATAATGCCACTTTTCACGTTCAAGACTCGTCAATACACCGACCGGCGCTTCTTTTTCTCCAATCACCATGCCTCGAACCTCAAGCTCCAAATGCCGAAGCTGAGTAAAGAGGTCAGAGGTAGAAATCACCTCTCCATCGTCGATAACCTGCAAAGGAAAGAAGAGTCCTTCCACGGCGACAACAATATGCGAGCTATAGGGACGGCGCTCTAGGACATCACAGACACTGGACGCTGGAATTCGATTCGTTGAAAACAAATCATGAAAGCCTGCAGCCTCCAATCCATCGCCACCCATCCCCTCCAAATACTTTCCAGTTGCAACATCGCGCCACAACCGAACACAGCTATGAATCAATTTCGCCGCACGCATCAAAGGTTGGGGATTGACCGTTTCATCTCGAAGACAAATACTAAACGAGCTTCCGTAAACCAGTGAATCCCGCTTTACTAAATGTTCAAGGGTCAGTCCCTCACTCATTAAGTTCAAACGCTTGTAGGGATAGCGAATCAAAGGCTGACCATCCTGAGCTATCGGGATACTCAACCACTCCCCTTCATTGTCTAATGGTGAGCAATGCATTTCCAGAACAGGACTGGCCGGTTCAATCTCATCCCGATGGACCCCTAACCGCTTAAACCATTGCTGAAACGTTGCCCGCATAGAGACTTCAGCTCTCGCGCGGTGCCACCAGGGCGCACCGGGATAGCCTATTTCACGTAGCAATTCCGTAAACTCATCAAAGCTTAAATAGTCAACTTTACGGCCTGCTGGAAACTCTCTGTGTCCCATGGCTCTTATTAAACCTTCAAATCGGATAAAACACTACTTAACCAAGGCAAGAGTTCAGTGGTTGGCTCATGAAGATAGAAATGGTCACCAGCAAACATTTTTGTCTCGGTCGCGCCACTCGTATAACCGCTCCAGGCCTCCAGATCTGACTCGGAGATAGGCGTATCCAAGTTACCACCAAGAATCTTGAAAGGGAGAGAAAGAGAATCCCCCTCGACATGCTCCCAACGATACATAAGCTCAAAATCTGCCCGCAGCGACGGCAGCACTAAGTTCATCAATCTTTTGTTGTTGATGATTTCATCGGGAGTTCCACCAAGCTTACGTAGTTCTTCAATAAATTCATCGTCTGTCATCGGCGCTACATTGATCTGATACTTAGGCAAATGGGGTGCTCGTCGCGCCGATAAAAAAGCCAGACGTGGCAAGGGCATCGCTTTCTTTTGAAACTGCCGCATCAATTCAAATGAGAGCAACGAACCCATACTGTGCCCCCAGAAAACAAACGGCACTTGATCAAGATAGGGTTTGAGCTGGGACTCCAAAGTGTCGAGCAGTTCGGGCATTTCAGTGATTGGCGGATCCTTCAAACGAAAGGCACGGCCCGGTAACTGAACGCCCACCACTTCAACATCAGCAGGCAAATGAGGCGGCCAATCACGAAAAAGCGTGGCACTGCCACCCGCATAGGGAAAACAAAAAAGGCGCAATCGAGGGGCTTCCAAACGCCGTGGTACAAAAAACCAAGAACCACTTGGACCCGTTGTTAATTGCTGTGAAACCAAAACCGCACCCTTCCCGGCAGTGGTCCTTGCGTCAAGAAATGACAGTGACCCTTAACGTATTGGTCATCCCCTTATCGTTCATTGGCATGCTTGCAGTGTTGACCACACGGTCACCACTTTGCAAGTCACCTCTGGCCCTGAGGATCTCTTGAATATCATGCACTGTATCGTCCGTGCTGACAAACCCCTCATAATAATAGCCTTGAACGCCCCAAACCAAGCTCAACATATTCAAGATAGAGCGGTTGCTGGTAAAAACCCCAATGCCACAATCAGGTCGATGACTCGCGATTTTAATGCCTGCATAGCCTGAATCGGTCATCGTCAAAATCGCGCGCGCATTAATCTGCGCCGCTACCTTGCAAGCGTTAAAACAAATCGTATCCGTCACATAACGGGAGTCATCAACATCCGTGGGCGGATTGTCTCTGCGTCTTGGTTGAAAGACTTCTTCTGTGTGGGTGACAATACTCATCATCGCTTCGATGACCGCCACCGGATGACGCCCGGTTGAAGTTTCTCCGCTGAGCATCACTGCATCTGCCCCATCCAGAACAGAGTTCGCAACGTCATTCGCTTCGGCGCGAGTTGGCCGGCTGTTGTCAATCATGCTCTCCATCATCTGAGTAGCAATAATAACGGGGCGCCCAGCCCGACGGGCCTGCGTGACCAAGCTCTTCTGAATCACCGGCACCTGTTCCATGGGAATCTCCACCCCCAAGTCACCTCGGGCCACCATGACACCATCGGTTTGTTCAATGATGGAGACCATGTCCTCGATGGCTTCCGGCTTTTCAATCTTTGCAATCACTTTGGAGGGGCTTTTGCGAGCTCGAATAATATCCTTGAGTTCACGAACATCATCCCCGCTGCGAACAAACGAAAGGCCTATCCACTCCGCACTCAGTTCCAAAGCGACCTCTAAATCCGCTCGGTCTTTTTCCGTCAGTGCCGGCAGCGATATGCGAGTGTTGGGTAAGTTCACTCCCTTGCGAGAATGCAAAGGTCCTCCATGTACCACCTCTAACTGAACTTCACTTTGCCCATCGGTTTCCAAAACCTTGAGTTCAAGCTTGCCATCATCAATGAGGATATTTTCTCCTGGCTGAACATCCCGCGCGAATTGCTCGTAACTGATATAGGCTGAATCTTGCGAGCCAACATGCTCGGTACACGTGATTTTAAACGCTGCGCCCGGTTCTAAAACCACACCCGGTACCATCTCGCCAATTCGAATTTTTGGCCCCTGAAGGTCCACCAAGACAGCAACATTCTTATCCAGCTCTTCATTAAGGGCCCGAATATCACGAACAATCGAACGCATCTCGTCATGCTTGCTGTGAGAGCAATTGATTCGGGCAACATTCAAACCCGTCAATATCATTTGTCTTAATACATCTTTGGCCTCAGAAGCGGGCCCAATGGTGGCTACGATTTTTGCTTTGTTCTTCAAACTACTCTCACATGACTGCCGCTGTACAAATCTGCGGAGCCTTATCCTTTCACAGAACCTCCCGTGAGCCCACCCACAAGATGTCTCTGCAATGCATAAAATAAAATCATTATCGGCAAACTGGTGACAACAGCCCCAGCTGCAAAACTGCCCCACTCTGTTTGAAACTCACCCACATGCTGTTGAAGAGCAACGGGTAAAGTGAACAAAGCAGAATCTCCCAAAAGAGTGGCGGCAAGGATAAACTCATTCCATGCTGTCATAAAGGAAAAAAGCGCGGTCACCGCAATGGCCGGTCTGGCCAACGGTAAAACCAAATACCAAAAGATGGTAAATCGCCCCGCACCATCAATCACCGCAGCTTCTTCCATCTCCACCGGGAGAGAATCAAAGTATCCTTTCAGCATCCAAGTACAAAAAGGCAGAGCGGTAGAACAGTACACAAGGCAAAGTCCCGAAAGTGTGTCGAGCAAGTTACAAAAATCCAAAATAATGTAGAGAGGTACCAGCATAACCACACCCGGAAAGATCTGAGTGAGCATCAAAGCCAGCAGGCCGATATCCCGGCCAGGAAAGCGTAATCGGCTGAAGCCATATGCCGCAGTGAGTGAAATCCCCAATGAAACTAAGGTGGTTGCTCCAGATACGATGAGTGAATTCCAAAATTGCCGTCCAAACGCCCATGGCCCTTCAACACCAACACCTAAGACTTTTTCAAAATGCTCAGTGCTGATCTCAGTGGGAATTGGATTCGGTGAAACGTCAAAAGATTCTCCTGGGCTCAAGGCCATCTTCAAAACCCAAAGGACGGGATAAATAGCCAAGAGGCTCACAAAGATTAGGACGCAGTGCGACACGAAATACTGAAACTTAATCGACTTCATGCGTTTTCCAGCTTTCTTGCCACGCGGGTCGACAAGGCACTCCAGCCCAAGAGCAAAACAAATATCAAAGCTCCATAAGCTGCGGCATAACCATATTGTTCATGGCGAGCGAATGCCCACCGCCACGCTTCACTGATCAGAATATCTGTCGAATTGTCAGGTTCACCACCACTGACCAAGTAGACAATGTTGAATTGGTTAAAAGTCCAAACGATACCCAACATCACCGCAGGAGCCATGGCCGGCATCAAAAGAGGCCAAGTCACATGCTTAAACTGGGCAAAGAATCCCGCACCATCAATAGATGCTGCATCGTAAAGCTCTTTGGGAATCGATTGCAGCGCTCCGAGGCAAACCACCATCATGAAGGGAAACCCTAACCAAGCATTGGTGCAGACGTTGGCACAAAAAGCGGTCCAAAATGAACTGAACCACGCCACACCTTCCACGCCTAGAATTTCCAACATTCCGTTGATGACCCCAAATTGACGGTGAAACATCCCTTTCCAGATCAAGGCCGTAATATAGTTGGGAACTGCCCAAGGAATAATCAAAAGTACCCGATAGATTCCCTTAAGATGCAAACCTTGCTGATTCAAAATCAGGGCAAGCGCGATACCAATGCCTACATGCAAGACAATATTCACCAACGTCCAAAAAACAGTAACAACCAATGCAAAATAAAATGAGAGGGGTTCAAAAACGCCAAACCCTTCAGCGCTTAAGATACTTTGAAAATTACCTAAGCCTACGAACGTCCAATCGCCGGCACGATGCGAGAAAAACGCTAACCCGAGCGCCATGACGAAGGGAATAAAAACCAAAATACCAGTTGTGACCCAAACCGGACCGGTCCAGCGAAGTCCCGTCATGAGGTTTTGGGCCTGCCCGCTTTGGTAAATCGAACTCAACTTACGGGCACCAAGAAAGACGCCCAAGCCCATCAGTAAAAACAAAATACCGGTGTAGAGTCCGGTTCCCACGGCCTCGGGAGCGGGTCTGGTGATGGCCTGATGACGACGGGTCGCAGATTGGCCCGCAGCTAAAGCATTGGTATTGGCTCGCAGCAGCTTTTTCAAAGCTAAATCGCCGGGCTCCCATACTTGCCCCATCGCTGAAGCATTGGGAATAGGCGTGGCCAAAGAAAGCTGGGCGCGAAACGCTTGAAGTATCGCATTGTCCTGTAGGAATTCTTGATCCCAAGTGCCCGAATAAGCAACCGGTTGCTTGCCTATCTTCGCTCTTAATTCAGAACCCAAGGGACCCGCTAGAAACTTCGCCAAGTTTGCCGCTTCGACTGGGCGCCGAGCCTGGGTAGGAATAAAAGCCGCTTCGGTCGTTAAAAAAGGTGAGGCAGCCTTTCCAGTCTTGGAAACCAAGGGCAAAGGACTCAGCTCAAATGGTATCGACGCATCAATCTCACCAAGCATCCAAGGTCCGCTGATGACCATTCCTGCTTGGGCACGATTGAATAAGTCCGTAACCAATGCTCCCGTTACTTCTTGCGGAATCACTTCCTGACGAACCAACTCTTCAACAAACTCAAAAGAATCGAGAGCGGCCGGTGATTCAAATCCAGCTGCCGCTGGCTCTAAAGGAAGCTCAGCTCCAAAACCTAAAAACCAAGATGCATGAAAATAAAAGCTGTCCGCTTGATAAGCCAAACCAAATAGATTCTTTTCTCGAAGTTTAGCCGCAACCTCGAGAAGTTCATCGGTATCCACCGGAGCCGTGGGAACGAGATTCGTATTGCGATACAGGACCAAGCTCTTAAAACTAAGAGGGTATCCGTAAATCTGGTCACCTACCCCTAAGGATTGCAGCGTCTCTTTTAAGAAAACCCCACGGGCCCATTGCGCATCTGTATCATCAAGCGCTCGAACCAAATTCGCATCTTTCCAGGAACCTACTTTTTCGTGAGCATAAATGAATAAATCTGGTCCATGCCCCCGAGGCATGGCAGTGCTGAGCTTTGACGCCATCACATCATATGGAATCGCCAACACCTTTAACTCGATATTCGGATTCTCTTGCTTAAATCGAGATAACACTTCATCGAGTGCTTCTTGTTCGGCACCGCGGTAGCTATGCCACAAGGTCAGTGGCTCAGTTTGAGCGTGAACTGTAAGCGCCCAAGAACCAACCAGCAGTCCTAGGATGCATGGGAGCATCCGAGCCTTCATGAGGCTGTCATCCTGGTTGGAAAAGCAACTGTTAGACCCGCAGTATCAAAAGCATACAGCTCGGAAGCATCAAGCTGGAGAGATGTTTTTGCTCCAACTTTAAGATTCTCTAAACCTTGTCCCGTATGCTGAGCCATCAAGGTATGGTCACCTGCCTGCATATGCACGCGCGTTTCCCAACCCATGGGTTCCACCATCGTCACCTGTGCTTCGAATGCGCCGGTTCTTGCTTCAGATAAAACTGCCACATGGGCAGGCCGAATTCCCAACGTGAATGATTGGCCAGCCGCCAAGGCTATCGACGATGCCCAAGGGTTTTTAATATTCCCAAGCGGGGTCTCAAATTGCCCCTGGTCACTTGAAAGAGTCGCCTGAATAAAATTCATTTTCGGCGAGCCAATAAATCCGGCAACAAACTGATTTACCGGTTTATCAAATAGGGTCAGAGGCGTATCCACCTGCTGCAAACGTCCACCGTACAAAACGGCGATACGGGTGCCCAATGTCATAGCTTCGGTTTGGTCATGAGTCACATAGATCATGGTCGTACCCAGACGGCGGTGCAGAGCTGATAACTCTGCCCGCATCTCGACCCGAAGCGCGGCATCTAAATTCGATAAAGGTTCATCAAAAAGAAACACACGGGGTTCCCGAACAATGGCGCGACCCATCGCTACCCTTTGTCTCTGTCCACCCGAAAGCTGAGCCGGCTTACGCTCTAGAAGATCTGCTAGACCTAAGCTGGCGGCTACGCTTTCAACCCGCTGCTTGATTTCTACAGCTGGAGTTTTACGCAGCTTCAAACCAAAACCCATATTCTCGGCAACGGTCATGTGGGGATAGAGAGCGTAAGACTGAAACACCATTCCGATGTCTCGGTCTTTCGGCGCCACATCGTTGACCACGGCTTCTCCCATCAGAAGTTTACCTTCATCAATGGATTCTAAGCCGGCAATCATCCGAAGTGTGGTACTTTTTCCGCACCCCGAAGGACCAACCAAAACGAGAAACTCGCCATCGGCAATCGACAAATCGAGGTCACGAACAACAGATGTGCCGTCAAAAGACTTCGATACGCCTTGCAGCTTGACGCTGGCTGATTTCGGTGTGGTGCTCATTTCTTCCCCGCAAAACAGATATCACCGATAAAGCTTCTCGTAGTATGTGTCTACCATCAAACGAGCAGAGAAGTCTTCATAAGCCGTGGTAATGGACTCTTTCATCATGTCAATCCACTTATCGCGATTGTCATAGTACGTCGGTAACACAAAATCACCCAGCGCCATGCGCAATGCATGGCCATCATGGGCATCTTGACCATCACCTTCATAGCCGTCACCAAATTGCCATCCGTTGATCCCGTGACGACAGCCTTCATCCCACCAACCATCAAGAATGCTCAGGTTCAAACCACCATTGGCAGCTGCCTTCATTCCACTGGTTCCGGAAGCTTCTTTCGGGCGTCTTGGGTTGTTCAACCAAACATCCACCCCTCGGGTCATCATGCGACCCACTTCCATGTCGTAGTTATCAAGGAAAACAATAGACTCAGGAAATTCACGCGCCACACGTGTGACCCGCTCAATCATTGCCTTGCCTTCCGCATCTTCCGGGTGCGCTTTACCCGAAAAGACAATCTGAATGGTGCCATCTTTGAGATAAGAGGAAAGCCAATTCAAATCTTCGAGAATTAGGTCAGCTCGTTTGTAAGTCGCTGCCCGACGCGCAAATCCAATCAGAAGGCGATTCGAAGCGAGCTTCTGACCCGTCTTTTCTTGAATATAGGAGATGAGTTCATTTTTAAGCTCACGGGTGATGTCCCATAAAGCACTTGAATCACCCGATGGCATCCACTCCGCAATACGTGGGTCCTGCCAGCTCGGCATGTGAATCCCATTGGTAATCGGAATGATTTCCGCTCCATCTTCAACATGAGCCCACATTTGCGCAGCGGTGCGGCCATGTAATTTAGCCACCGCATTGGCCATTCGACTTAAGCGCAAAGCGGCCACTGTCATTTCAAATGGATTTCCGCCAAGTTCCGTTAACTCTGCCTCACCCATCACATCCAGCCCTACACCTTGCTCAAGCAGGTCAGAAATTTGATGGATTTCGTTACCGGCTTTCACAGGTGTGTGGGTTGTGAAAACAACTTCTGCTTTTGTTGCCGCAAAAGCCTGGCGAAAAGTAAGCCCTGCTTCCATCTTCTCACGGATCAACTCAAATCCAGCAAACAAAGCATGGCCTTCATTAAAGTGATAAAGCTCTACAGGAATATTCAATGCTCGCAGCAACCGAACACCGCCAATCCCCAAGATCATTTCTTGGGCGATACGACTCTTACCCT
The DNA here is from genome assembly GCA_964652435.1 of uncultured Bdellovibrionales bacterium. Taxonomy (GTDB): domain Bacteria; phylum Myxococcota; class XYA12-FULL-58-9; order XYA12-FULL-58-9; family JABJBS01; genus JABJBS01. The sequence continues at coordinate 9,332 of CAZZDT010000003.1, read as the reverse complement.
GTCCATTGTATAGACGGCGGGTCATATCACGATGCTTTTCGTGCTTAGGTTCAAGCAGATAAAGCTCGGTGTTGCCAAAGCCCTCTACCGCAAAAGCATTCAAAATAACTTTTTCGCCAGCGATGTGAATATCGATTGAAACTTCAAGATCTCTTAAAGCATCGCGGGGAGTTTTCTCCCACGTATCGTAAACCCTGCCTTCATCGTCGGTTCGTTGAACCGTGTAACCTTCATCCCACATCACTCCAATGCCCACGAGATTGTGTTTGCTATCTCGCGCAGCCTTCATGATGTCTCCAGCTAGAACCCCCAAGCCTCCTGAATAAATCGGCAACGATTCATCCAAGCCATATTCCATACAAAAATAAGCAATTTTACTGTCGGTAGTTTGATTCATGACCCCTCCAAGCGTAACTCAGTACCGAGTTACTAGCGGATCCATTTCACTTTGTCCATGAAGAATTGGCCAAGAGAGAGTTCTTGAGATCAAAATCGAATAGGCAAAAGGAAAAAAATTCCGGTCTTTGTGCACCAAGTACCTGAAATCAGCTCAGAAGTTCTATGACCGCTTGCATCTCAGAGCCCAAAACAGTAACGCTATAACGAGTTACCCAAGGGAAAAATATGGAACGCAAAGTATTATCGGCAATGACAGAGCTTGGATTTACCAAAAGTGAATCCAAAGTTTATACCGCTCTACTCAAAAAACAGCCGGCAACCGGTTATGAACTTGCTGCCAGTTCCGGGGTTCCTCGCTCGGCCATTTACAACATTCTCAAAAAACTCGAATCCGGTGGTTTGATCAATGCAATCCAGGACAAGCCTGCGCGCTATGTTCCGCTTCCTCCTGAACATCTCTGTGAATTGCTAAAGGGACGATTTGATACCACTCTTGAAGATCTCAAACGGTCACTCGATAGCCTCGTCGATCCCGTAGAACGCTCCGTGCTTTGGCAGCTCCAAGACTACCGCGCCATATTAGACCACGCTCGCCAAATCATGAGCCAGGCCAAGTCCAAAGTGGTTATTTCGATGTGGGATCAAGAAGCACAAGCACTGGAGTCTACGCTTACGGAGACTTGGCAACGCGGTGTTCATATCACCACATTCTCATTTACCGACCTTCCCAAACTTCCTGGGACGGTTTTAAGCTACGGAATTCCTGAATCTGACCTGGAGGAGCATTGGCCTCATAAGCTGGTTCTGATTGCCGACGACGAAGTTGTTTTGATCGGACACACCAATGCTGAAGGTCCCTGCCACGGGGTTGCAGCCCGAGAAGACGCCTTGGTTGAAATGGCCCAGAGCAATATCGTGATGGATTTAACCCTCTTTGGACAACGGTTCGACGTAGACACGGAGTCTATGATGAAGGGTCTGCTTGAGAAAATGGCTCCCCTTGATGAGCTTATCGAGCGTGGCAATCCCTTTCACCACATCGCCAAGGTGAGACGTAAGAAAAAGAAATAAAACCTCCGGAGCTAAAAAGCATAGATATAACGGGAAACTTCATTTCCTAGGGTACCGGGGCTAATTTAGCCGGAAGAAATCGTTTCACATTCATAAACTTGCGAGATCCTTGCCCCGAAGGCTTTTCCCCACCGGCTCAGCCTGATAGACCGCCCCCATGCTAGATTCTGGAAATGTCACCCTACTCGAACGCGATGGGCGCAAATGGTATCTCGTGGGTACCGCACACGTGTCTCAAGACAGCGTCAATGAAGTGAGTCAGGTGATTGAAAGCGTTCAACCCGACACCGTCTGCGTAGAACTTTGCGAAACACGTTACACCGCACTTCGCGATGCGGACCGGTGGAAAAAGCTCGATATTTTTAAGGTCATCAAGGAAGGCAAGACGCTGATGCTCTTGGCCAACCTAGCCATCGGCGCGTACCAACGCCGGTTGGGTGAAGAGCTTGGTGTAGAGCCCGGCGCGGAGCTCATAGCTGGTGCAGACAAAGCCAACGAAGTGGGTGCCGAACTCAAATTGGTCGACCGAGATATTCAGGTGACCCTGAAACGAACCTGGGGCAACCTCTCCTTCTGGCAAAAAATTAAACTGATGGGCGCAATCTTCGCCAGCCTCTTCGAGACGGATGAAATCGGTGCCGAAGACATCGAAAAGCTCAAAGAGAAAAGTGAGCTCTCCGACATGATGGAAGAGTTCGCCAGAGTAATGCCAGAGGTTCAAAAACCTCTGATTGATGAGCGCGACCAATATCTCATGTCGAGCATTGAAGAGGCACCTGGAGAAACCGTAGTGGCCGTTGTGGGTGCAGGCCATGTACCCGGTATGAAGCGATACTTCGGTCAAAACATCGACCGCGAGACAATCAGTGTCATTCCTCCACCATCCAAGTGGGTCAAAGCACTGAAGTGGGTGATTCCTGTTTTGATTCTTGCTGCCTTCAGCTGGGGATTAACGGGTAATCCAGACCGCAGCATTGAAGAACTCGTACTGGCCTGGCTTCTACCCAACTCCGTTGCGGCTGCAGTTTTAACCCTTGCCGCAGGCGGTAAACCACTTTCTATTTTGACCGCCTTTGTAGGCTCACCCATTACCTCACTGAATCCATTGATCGGTGCGGGTATGGTGGTAGGTCTGGTGGAAGCTTGGCAAAGAAAACCAACGGTCCAAGACTGTGAAAACATCAACCAAGATGTGCAATCGCTCAAGGGCCTTTATAAGAATCCATTCACTCGGGTTCTCTTGGTTGCCGTGGCCGCCAATATAGGATCATCACTGGGCGCATGGATTGGAATCAGCTGGGTGATGACTCTTCTAGCTTAAGGCTGCGACTTAAAGGTGTCTGAAAAAATACTTCCGAATAAATCGGTTGTACCAAGTGGATTCGATCTCTAAATCCTTCAAGCTTTTTACCTCGATGGCTTTATCTGCCGCCACGTCTTGATCAAATTGCTTTCGCAATTGGGTGGCAGCTGCTTCATCAATCATATTCACCGCCATTTCACTATCGTAATACAAAGAACGTGGGTGCAAGTTGAAGCTTCCCACCGAGGCAAATGTATCGTCCACCACCATGAATTTACTGTGCAGCGTATCGCCCTTCTTCAAATAAATTTTTGCACCTGCTTTATACAGTTCGGGCAAACTCTTCATGATGGGCTCACTTACTAAGGGCTCATCCACACTCTTGTTCGAGTTGGTATAAATGCGAACCTCAACGCCTCGCTCCAGAGCCGCATGAAGAAGCTCATTCATACCCGGAAGCGTTAAAAAATATGCATTCTCTATTTCGACACTTTTGGTGGCACCGGACACTGCCTTCATCATCGTCGCATAAACATCATAGCGCTCATCGCCAGGTTCATGGTCAACAACGGCAATTTTAGAATTGCCGGGTCGTCCCGCTCGGGCCAAGAGTTCACCTCGGTTCATACTGATGGGTGCGTGCTCTAAACCTTGCAATTCAACCTGACTGTTCCAATAACGTACGAACAAAGCCTCTTGGTCTACCACCGATGGTCCTGTGGTGTAGACATCGGTGTCACGCCACTTTTGACCTTTGTACTCGGCATCCACATTCCATGCGTGGCTGTAGATATCTCCTGGGTTCATTCCGCCGGCCACTGACTGCACACCATCAACAACCATCATCTTGCAATGATTTCCCCACTGCACGTGTTCGGGGTTTTCCCAACGAATCAATTTCACGCCATTGTCTTCCATAAATTTAAATGTCTTATTATGAGAACCGCGGGCGGCGATGTTTCGATCGACAATCACACGAACATCCAAACCCTCTTTGGCTCTTCGAGCCAAGCGCTGCGCTAAATCGCGCCCGGTTGCATCGTCGTAAATCGTCCAGGTTAAGAGATGAATGCTTTCTTTCGCGTTATCAATCAGCTCTGCTCGCTTCGCAAAAGAGGCAGGACCATCGTGCAAAAAATCAATTTGGTTACCACCAACGAATTTTGCATCGCCTACTTCCTCTAACTCCTTAACGAATCCCGCATTATGAAAAGCAGTTTTTTCGTTCAGTCCGCGGACAAACGGACCACCTGCTTTGGCTTCCCGCAAGTATTCACCCACGCGCTCTTCATAGGTCTTTCTCGAGCCGCGCTCTTCGTATTCCGCTTCAAGCATCGTTCCCGCATGATCTGCCATGGCGTGGTACCAAGCATCTTCATGACCGCTGGCAACGAGCTTAAGGCCGGCTTCAACCGTCGGTCGAACCAAGCCAAGAGTGCTAAGCCCCGAAAACATAGAATCCAATCCACCAAACACTGCATTTTCAATGTGATCGCCAATGCCCGACGCACTTTCCGGTGTTGGGCGGGGAGCAAGGCTTGGCGCAGGAGCGCTTATAGGTAAACGGGGCAAATGAGGACTGACTGTCGGCATAGGGTTCTCCGATAAAATCTCTGGGTTCAGAGTCGTTATCGGCGCCAAAATTTCGGTGTTGCGTATTCCCGCGAAAAAAATGCTAGTTATAGAGCACCGATGGAAACAGAACTCACTCAGCTCGTGCTCCCCATACTCATCATCAGCATCGCCTGTATGATTCAAGGCATCACTGGGTTTGGTGCAGGCCTTGTTTCTATGTCTCTCTTGCCTTTGATTTGGACCATCCCTCAAGCCGTGGGAACACTCAGCCCAATTGGAGTAATCTTAACAATTATGCTGAGTTATAAACTCCGCGCCCATATCCAATTCGATAAAATCAAAGCTATGTTCATTGCCATGCCTTTCGGAATCCTCCTGGGTTTATGGCTTCTCACCAATTGGCCCAACACTTGGATGAAAGCGATTTTAGGATTCATCTTGGTGGTTTATGTGCTCTCCTCCAAACGGCTCACCCATACGAAAATGTCGGGTCACCCGGTTCCTGCTGCATGCGCGGGCTTTTTAGGCGGAGTTTTTAGCTCAGCCGTCGGCGCTGCCGGTCCACCCATACTTATCTATGCAACGGCTCTGGGGTGGGAGCGCGACCATTTTCGAGCAAATATCCAAGTGTTTTTCATGGGTTCTGCCATCTCAACCTTCTTAGGATTGCTCAGCCAAGGGCTTATCAACGCCGAAACCTTACCGATATCGGCAATTTGTATTCCCGGAATGATAGTCGGCGGACTCATCGGAAACCGCCTGGCGTCCTATCTGCCTCAAGAGAAATTTCGGCAAATCGTCATGATGGGCCTACTTGCTATGGGCATCCTTTACCTTGGCCAATGGCTTTTGAGCTGAGACCATATCCGCCACGAACTGGATTCTTAGAACATCCACGCTAAAATGAACCCGTGAGATCCAATCTGTGTGGTGGCAAGCAGTATGAACTCGATTGAACGTGCACACCTCTCCTTGCAAGGGCTCTCCGTTGGGGACGCACTCGGGGAAACATTTTTCCGGCCCAATCCAGAGGCTATGAGTACGATTGCGCGACGAGAAATTCCACAAGGACCATGGGCTTATACCGATGATACCCAGATGGCACTCAGCGTGGTTGAGGCCCTCCAATCTGAAGGTCATATCGATCCAACCAAGCTCGGACATGCTTTCGCAAAACGATTCGACTCAGAACGCGGCTATGGAACAGGCACTGCGCAGCTTCTTCAAGCTGTGGCCGCGGGTGGTGATTCACAACAAATCGCCGCCGCTGCTCACGGTGGTGAAGGCTCCCACGGCAATGGTGCAGCTATGCGCGTTGCCCCTCTGGGTGCATTCTTTGCGGATAATATCGAACGCCTCATTCAAGAAGCTCAAGCTTCATCCATGCCCACTCACACCCATTGTGAAGCTATTGCGGGTGCAATTGCCGTGGCCATTGCTACCGCGTTGGCAACCAAGATTGGCAATGGATTGAGAATGAGTCCATCAGATTTTCTTAAACACATTTTATTGCGCACGCCGGAGAGCCTCACACGCAATGGACTCAGCACCGTTTTCCATATTGACGGCGCCACAGATCCTCATAGCGTTGCCGAAAAAGTCGGATCGGGCCAAAAGCTATCGGCTCAAGATACTGTCCCATTTGCGATATGGTGTGCGGCCCACAATCTCCACAACTATGAGAATGCTTTCTGGGCAACAGTAAGTGGGTTAGGAGATCGCGATACAACCTGTGCCATTGTTGGCGGCATCGTGGTAATGTCCGATCGGTCCCAAGGCGTTCCAAGCCATTGGCTTCACTCTCGAGAGCCTCTACCGACCTAAGTATATTCACAGTTCTTGCATTCACCTACATCTCACTACAGCTAAGCCGATCCCAGCCACCCCAAGCAGGGCATTCATGATTTGAGCCAGCCGCGCAAAGCCTGATAGTTTTTATGGTAATGACATATTCCTGAAGGCGTCACGTCAGGTGCAATCTCTGAGTTTTAAAAGCTCAAAGGAATAGGAACAAACAAAACGTGTCGATGGGGCAAAGCAAATCAAACGAAAAAGTGCCGATGCATATTCAAATTGTCATCGCACTGGTTTTAGGCGTCGGGTGTGGCGTTTTACTGGGTGAAGATTTTGTTTGGATTGGCGTTTTAGGACAAATCTTTGTTTCCTTTTTAAAGATGGTGGTGGTGCCACTTATCTTCTGCTCAATTGTTGTCGCGATTGCCAGCATTGGCGATGGACGTTTAGGACAGCTCGGCACCAAGACCATCTCATTCTATTTACTCACCACCGGCCTGGCTGTTCTGATCGGCCTTTTAGTGGCGAATACAATTCGGCCCGGGGATGGGGCCGATATCAATCCAGGCCAAACCGTTGTTGCTTACGAAATCGACTGGAATGAGGATGGAAACATCGACGCTAGGCAGGATGTTTCTGCTGGTAGCGACCGAAGACTTCAAGTCCCTGCGGACCTCTCGAAAAAACAAGATACCAAAATTACCTACTGGGTGATTTACGGGGATGGAACCCGAACCAAAAACACAATCAACATATCCGCAGGCAAGGAAAATCAGGCCGGTGGTCTTGATGTTAGCTACGACACATCACGAAACATCGCATATCTCGAACCCAAACTTCCAAAAGCAAAAGTAAATGTCGATCTGGAAGGCCCTCTCGAGACCCTCATGAAAGCTATTCCTTCGAACCCATTAGGTTCCATGGCTAAAGGGGAGATTCTACCCACGGTTGTGTTTGCGGTTTTCTTGGCCCTTGCCCTGGTTCGTTTAAGACCTCGCTCAAAAATTGTGGTTGAAGGCCTCAGCGTCATCTGTGACGCCATGATGGTTATCGTGAATGTTCTTCTCAAGTTCACACCCATTGGTGTGTTTGCGTTGATTGCAGCCATGATTGCACAATCAGGTGTCGGTGTTCTTACCAATCTCGTTTGGTACTGCATTGCAGTTGTTCTTGGACTGACTCTGCAAATTCTAGTGGTTTATCCTATCCTCTTGATCACCTTCTCAACCGCATCACCATTGGACTTTTTCAGTGGCATGAAAAATGCCATTCTTTTTGCATTCTCAACCTCGTCCTCAAGTGCAACGCTACCGGTAACCATGAACTGCTTAGAGGAAAACCTCCACGTCGATAAAAAAGTAACGAACTTCGTTCTGCCTCTTGGAGCTACCGTCAACATGGACGGAACTGCGCTCTACGAGGCTATGGCTGCAATATTCATTGCCCAGGCCTACGGCATTGACCTTAGCATCGGTCAACAGGTCGTCATTTTTCTTACAGCCAACCTAGCCGCCATTGGTGCTGCGGGAATTCCCGGGGCTGGACTGGTCACCATGGCAATGGTCCTCAATGCAGTAGGACTACCACTTGAAGGCCTTGGTATTATTCTCGCGGTGGATAGAATTCTAGATATGTTTCGAACGGCTACGAACGTAGCGGGTGACGGAGCCGTCACACTTATCGTGGCTGAGTCTTTTCAGGATGGCGATGAACTTCCTGAACCAGAGCAGAACTAGCCGCGGTAGCTTGCCTACCGCGACCATTCACGCGACAGATTTAGAGACAATCCTCACAGACAACGTCTTCAAGTGATTCATCATCATCAAGATAATCATTAAGCCAATCAACAAGACGAACACCGTTTACTTCACGGGTATAAAAGTCACCTATTGGAATGGTGCAGTGAATATCCCCACCGGCCATGTACATGTTGAAGTTAGGCGTTGCTTCTTTGATTTTGAAAACTGAATCAGCCATGCGCTCTGTCCAGCCTTCGCCGCCACCTTCGCCGTTCATGGCTTCGTAGTAAAAGACCTGAGTCTTATCCTGCAGTGTGTTGTACTGGCTGATGCGATTATCAGGGTAATGATTACCAATGATTTCGTAAACGTCACTCAACTCGAGATCCATGTAATCAACGATGCTTAAGTCAAGTTCAGGAATCCAAGCCGGAAATGCTTTATCAACACCCCACTGTGGGAAGCTATCTGCGAAAAACTGCTCGGTAATAACACCCGCAGCCGAATCGCTAAACTGCAATACTTTTGCATCGGGGTAATTCTCCATCATCCAAGCCGACCATACGATTGAGCCGTAACCACCAGCACTGCAACCTGTAACCGCAATTTTGCTTGGTTCAGGAAGTTCATTCTGAACCCAACCAATTGCCGAAAGCGCGTTTAGATAACCGCGGTGCTTGATCTCGAACTTATTTTCACCCTGCCCATACTCAGTATCGGCGTTGCCCCAGTGAACATCACCAGTGCAATATGGAATCATCACATGCGTCCAGCCCTGGAACGGGTTTTCAGGATTCGCATGGTCGTAAATTCCTTGTCGATACAATCCTACCGCGCTTCGGGTATCTTCAATATCTGCACTGAAAATTGCATCCGCTACCGAGCAAGTAACATCATCCCAACATGCGCCGCCGCCTTGGAACTCAACAACAACCTTCTCTGGATCACCGGGGCGAACAAAGTAGGCGTAGTCTGTGCCACGTGCACACATGGTCTCACCACCAGGTCGAACTTCGAGCCAACCATCAGCGCGCTCAATCACCTCTGGGTTCCAATCACTTGCCGGTGTGGCCGCATCTGTTTCGGTGACATCACCGGTTTGCGTGGTTTCATCGCCGGTAGCGCTGGCCTGATCGGCATTGGCATCTATGTCATCCGCACTACACCCTACTACCAGGCCGAAGGCGCAAGTCATCACTGTTAACTTCAATATAGATAATTTCACGGTAACCCCCATGTTTGTCGGTCGTGGTTCCCACAGCACGCCCAAAAATACACAATGCCAACCCACATGTAGGCTTGCAAGCGCCATTGGAATACCTGAACATATACGCGCACACAGGAATTTGCCCTTTATTATTGAGGACTTAATCAAAAAAAACCGATTGATAAGTATTGAGCATGTGTGGAGCTGAGACGGTGAAATCATCAAGAAACCGGTAAACCATCTG
>CAZZDT010000002.1:0-22362 GCA_964652435.1 uncultured Bdellovibrionales bacterium | reverse complement strand
GACGACACCCTTATTGAGTGGGGCTTTGCAGTGCAGTCCGCCCGCTACGTCCAACTGGCCAGCTATAACTCAGGCAGTATTTCAACTCCCGAGGGGACAGAGATGTACTATGTGCTTCTGGCTGAAATGCAAACCTACTTTGCAGCACAATCTGAAGCATCTGTTCAACTTACGTGGATGACGCCCGGTGACGACGATGACCAAGGCACCGCATCTCAATATGAGATATATTATAGTTTATCATCCTTTAGTGAAGATACTCTTGGTACCGCGACCGTCCTCAATGGTGCACCATCCCCCTTAGCCGCAGGGTCCCTTCAAACTTTGGTTATTGAGTCATTGCCAGGAGAATCTACTTATTATTTCGCCATGCGAGCCACTGATGAAGCAGGAAACACCGGCGCACTATCATCCGTCAGCGAAGTAACCACCATGGCGATTGCCCCTGCTCCCGTCACAAACCTTAGCGCAACACCTTCGAGTAGCACTTCCGTTACCCTAAGTTTCCAACCAACTTATGATGATGGAAGTCAAGGCGATGCAGCAAGCGCTTACGACGTTCGCTATAAGCAAGGTATCTTGAGTTCGAATAACTTTGAGAGTGCGTCAGAAGTAGAAACTTCTTTAAACCTGGTCGACGGCGCTTATACGGTAACTGTTACCAACCTGAGCCCCGGCACAGTTTATCGGTTTGCGGTAAAAGCTTTCGACGAAGCTGGAAACGCTTCCTATATGTCGAGTGTAGCTCTGGCCCAAACGGAGACGGGCCCTGACCTCACCGCACCGGCTACCATCGATGATTTTCGCGTACAACTTGCAGAAGAAGGACGAGAACTCGTGCCTGCCTGGACCATCACAACCTCATCTCAACACTTACCCGATTTTGGCGAGGAACATTTGGTCGACGGCTCTTACAGCACCGGCTGGGCAACCGAGCCTTCCACGACCCAAAGCGACCATCAGGTTCGAATTGGTCTCTCGGAAGAAAGTTACATCGACTCAATCCACCTCACCCCTGCACCGGGTCTTAGTAACCTCTTCCCTAAATCATTTACCGTTCAATACCGTGCATCGGGCCTAAGTGCTTCTTGGCAAGATATCGCCAGTTTCGACAACTACAGCCATGAAAGCTCTACAGAAGCTTTGGTCATTGATCTGAGTCAACCGGTTCTAGCTTCAGCCGTTCGACTGGTTATCAATGAATATGTTCTCGCCGACGGACTCTACTACGCAGTTCTGGGAGAATTTGAAATCTACCGCCCACAACTTGAATCAGGCAATGCCTTCGCAACGTGGACGGCACCCTCAGATGTTGGGCCAACTGGTAATGCTGCCGGCTACACCATGACCGTCAGCGGCTGTCCTTGGGAGCTGGCCGATGCTCAGGAAATTATGGGCTTAGCTGCACCACGCTCTGCCGGTTATCCTGAGCGTGCTGAACTATCACTGAGTTCTGGGACATACTGTATAGGACTCACCAGCACAGATGACGCTGGCAATGAAAGTAACGTCTCAAGCTTTGGCCCGGTCGTCATCCCTTAATTGAAACAAAAACTCATGGCTTGTTTTTGTTTTGCTCAGCAACCTGGTTGATGGCCTTCACAATGGCCTGAGGGTCTGCGGGTTTAACCACCCAGGCAAATACACCTAAGTCACTGGCTTGTTTGAAAAGCTTCTGGTCATTGGCGGCACTTAAAACCATCACCGGTAAATGACGAGTTCTCGGATTGGCTCGAATTTTTTGCAAAAAACCCATTCCATCCATCACCGGCATGTTCATATCGGTTACAACCATAAACACATTCGAGTTTAGCTCCAGTTGCTCGAGTCCCTCTAAACCATTCCTACCTAGAATGACCTCAAAACCGTCTCGATGTAACATTTCGGTGAGTTGATTGGACAAGTAGAGAGAATCATCAACCAACAAGACCTTACCCTTCAAATCGGTCACGCTGGTATCTGTAGGCATGACCACCATCATCTCACCGTTACTTGAACCCGGCGTAGGCGAAAATCGACGAGCATGTTTCGCCCCCAACTCAGCCGGATCAATGTCAATCGTGAGGTCTTCAGAGAGCTTCTTTGAATTCACATCTCGAATTGCGAATTCACCCTCCAAAAACTTCCGAATCTCTTTGGCCAACTGCTCGACACTTCGATAGCGGTCTTCTGGTTTTTTCTCCAAACACTTCAAAACCAATGCTTCGAATTCTCGAGTAAAAGAGCTACCGGGCATCGCCTTTCTCAAGGGCTCGGGAGGTTCATAAACGTGTTTGCTCAAAATATGCTGCATGGAATCGCCATCGAACAAACGGCGCTTGGTTAAGCTCTGAAAGATAAGCACCCCCAAAGCATAAATATCAGCTCGGTTATCCACGTCCCCACCCGTAATTTGTTCCGGTGCCATAAAATGGGGTGTTCCGCACAAACGGCCTACCTGGGTAAGGGTTAAGTCGTGTGATTCATCGGCATCCTCCAACAACTTGGCAATTCCGAAATCTAAAACCTTCACCTGGTCCTTCGAGCCACCTTTGGAGGTGATGAATATGTTATCTGGCTTCAAATCACGATGAACGATTCCTTTTTCATGAGCAGCTTCTAACGCACCACAAACCTGTAGGATGATTTCCAAAAGCCATTTGGGTTCCACTTGAGGAGTGGGTACACGAGAGAGAGGATAGCCCTCGAGATATTCCATCACCATGAACAGATCGCGGTTGGCCAATGAGCCAAAATCATAAACATGGACGACATTGGGATGATTCAGCTGACTCATGGAACGAGCTTCACGCTGAAATCGAGCCACTAAATTGGCAGATGACTCCGGTAACACCTTGATGGCGACCATGCGATCCATGGCAACCTGTTTGGCTTTATAAACCAAACCCATGCCACCGGCCCCTATAAGATCCAAAACCTCAAATCGCTTGTCTAGGATATGGCCCCGGTAATCATGGTGAAGAGGCATGTCACAGACCGGACAACGCAGAGCGGTGGGCTCAAAAGTTTTGGGGCAATCACCACCGGGACGGCATCTTGGCCCAATTTTGTCCGGTACACGTGTCAAAACAGCAAACCTTCCCACCCAATGCGCTTGTATTATGTTAACGACTAATCTTCGCGAACCCAAGCACTGAGCTTGCCGCAGCTTTCCCAAAGCTAGGCGCCGCCCCCAAGTTAATCAAGTCGATTCAACCCACATAAGCCGTAGGCAACACCTAAAAAAAGCTATTATTTTCAAGAGGATAGCCTCTTCGTTCACCAAAGACTCGCATCCACTTCCATTTTCTCCTAAGCTTTTTCCTAGATGACTTTGTCTACAATGGAAATGCAGTTCGTGACCCAACTGGTCCTTGAACGAGCTGGAGTGGTTCTCGACGATGATAAGCGGGATTTCGTGGAAACCCGGGTGCGTGATTGTGCCCGGAAATTCAATTTCGAGAGTGGCCAGATCCTGGTCGAGCACTTAAAGAGCAGCCATTACAGTCGACTACACCGCCAACTCATTGAAGAGTTGGTTGATGACGACACTCACTTCTTTCGAGACTTCCCTGTTTTCAAAAACATGCGGCATGATCTGATTCCTAAATTGCTCGAAAGAAACAAAGAATCGAAGAAGCTTAGGATCTGGTGTGGTGCCTGCTCCAGCGGTCAAGAGGCATACTCCATTGCAATTATGATGAAAGAGGCCATTCCCACTCTCAAGGATTGGGATGTGAAAATCATCGGCAGTGATATGTCGAAGAAGCTCTTGGAAAAGGCAGCAGATGCGGTTTACAGCCAAGCTGAGGTTTCTCGTGGCATGCCCGCACCGCTTCTCCTCAAGCATTTTCACAAAGACGTGACCAAATGGGTTATCAACGATGACCATAAAGCCATGGTGGAATACCGACAGATCAACCTGAACGGTAAATGGGACGAACTTCCCGGAAAGTGGGAAGAAAAGCCCGTTTTCGACATTATTTTCCTGCGCAATGTCATCACGTATTTCAGTCGCACCGTTCGCGAAGCTTTATTGCGTAAGTTGCCGCAGCACATGCACGAAGACTCGTACCTTATTTTAGGGAAAGACGAGCAGCCAAAAGACGATTCGGGATTGTTTGAAGCATCGGGAGACGCCAAATTCTCAACCTACCAATTGGCCCCCGACCGACCGACTCTGGCAACCAGTGCCGAGCAACCGGCAGCCGAAGCAGCAGCCAGCGAAGCCACACCTGCCGCGGCAGCACCCACAGCACCCGATGGAGAGCCAGACTCCAAAGTCTTGGTCACCTTCCGCTATAAAGACCTTCAATCGGTCATGGATATGGTTTTTCGAGATGTCGATCCCGAAGCTCATGTCTTCTTGGGCCTCAAAAACAAGCCTTTAGCCGGTGAACAACTTTTTCAAGTGGTCAACACGGTTCCAGATTGGGCCAAGAAAAAAGACGACTGATCCACTCGTCGATTGAAGCGAAGCCTGCTAGTAGACGGCTATGCGCTCAAGCCTTCTAGTTCAATTGCTACCGTTTCTTGTCATTTTCATTACGGTGGCGGTTATTGCCAGCCAATCCGGGATTGACTCGGAGACCATTCAGCTTTGGCTTGATGACAAGGGAGGATGGGGCCCAGCGATGTTTGTCGCCCTCTATGCGGTTCTGCAGGCACTTTTCGTCTCCTCTCACATTTTTATCATTGCGGCGAATGCCGTCTGGCCCCCTGAACTGGCTATCGCTTACAGTTGGCTCGGCTCCATGGGCTCTGGCCTGATTTCCTTCGTCTTCGCTCGGTTTATTGCCCGCGACTGGGTTCAAGAACGCCTCCCAGATAAAATCAAAGCATACGACGCAAAGCTTGAAGAATCGGGCTTTCTCACGGTTTTACTCTTGAGATGCTTCTTTTTTACCAGTCCGCCCCTGCAGCTTGGACTGGGTGTATCTCGGGTTAAATTCCTAGCATTTCTAGGTGGAACTGCCCTGGGAAACCTACCCTCAATTCTACTTTCAACCTTTGCCGTTTCCAACATCATCCAATGGTTGCAAAGCTAACCAGCATCCCATAGGGCCCATTTCGTCTACAGAGGTACAATATGGAAGAACCGCAAAAATCTGAAAATATGCTCGATAAACCGGGTGGCATTCTAGGCCTTGGCTGTCTGATCATCATCAGCATCGCTGGCGTTGCTGCCTTCGTCCTCAGCTGGCTTGGCCATGAGATGCTGCAAGCCAATGAAGACCCAGCCATGCGCGAGCAAATTGCCAAAACGTTTCTTCACGCCGAGACAATCCCAGCCGACCTAAGCCCCGTGGTTGCTATGTCCATGCGTGGTACCATGGAGCTGGTTATTCTCTCGGATCAACCTCTTCGGGAAAATGAAGACACCCCGCATTTCACAAATCAGGGGCTCTATTTCATGCGTGTTCAAGGCGCCAGCATGGGAGCCATGCCCGGTGAATTCGAAGAAGAGTTTTTAAAGCCCCAGAACACGGCTGATGGGAACGACTATTTAGTACCCTCGATGCGTGACGGCTACGTCTATGAATCTGGAAACTTTCAGCATTCAGGTGCCCAAGCAAAATTCGTAAGTGTTCGAGGAACACTTGAAGTATTCGGCTGGCGTGGAGCAGGAATACAAAACCGGTTTTCGATTCAATGCTCCAAAATCGCAACCCCAACCTTGGGAGTGTGGTTTATGAAAGACCGTGGAGCCAAAGAAAACTATGATGCAAGCCCACTGGTGATTGAAGCTCTGAAGAATAGATTGGCCAATTTTAACTTCTGTCCCCCTGAAACCAAGACCGAATCAGAAGGTTAGTTAAATGGCCTCATTGGCTCTTAAGTGTCCCTGACACGTTCCACCATTGTCATCGCTGTTGGTCGAGTCAGGACACACCGTGTTTGACCAAACGACGTTATCAAGGCGAGCACCGGTAAAATTAGCACCAATCAAAGAAGCACCTGAAAAATCTACGCGTCGCAAATCGGCTTTTCGAAAATCTGAACCATCCAAGCATGCTCGGCTGAATGAAGCCGTCCGAGCTTTGGCTCCGAAGAGCTTACTGCCAACGAGAAAAGCGCCACTGAGCTCCGCTCGGTCAAGACGTGCGTGACTGAAATCTGCTTCAATCAGACGCGCTGCTACAAACTCACGCTGTACCAGGTTCATTCGACGAAAGCTCAGACCCGATAGATTTTTGCCGTGGGTAGAGATTCCTCCCAAGCGGTCACAGGTCATGTCGGTGGCGGCATGGGTTGCCCCTAAAGGCATCAACATGCCCACCACAATCAGACAGATCATTGATATTCTATTCATATTTCTATCTCCCTCAGGCAATATTCATAGTCTCTACAAGCATGTTTCGTGCCAAACACTCATTTCAATGGGCCCCTAAGGTATTGATTTATCTAGACAAAAATTAGACAAAAGTTTTCGGTATGACCAAAATAACGCAGCACGCCACAAAATAGGATAAATACGCCATTATGTAGTCTTCTGTCCTACATTCAACCACAATGGACCACATTTTGGCGAATCTCGAAATTTCCACGCACCAGCTCGAATTTGAAACCGATAAGAACAATACAGCCCACGGGTTGTAATGTTGAATAGCCCCAGACGACCAGTCTCGTTTTGGGATTAATGGAGAAAAAGACAATGGCCTCCCCTATCGCCAACCCAACAGTGCCCGTAACATCCACCGCAACTTCAACTCAGCCCGGTCTTGTGGCCAGGCGTGTTGCAGCCCTCGAAGGTCGCCCCTTGACTGATATTGGCTCAAACAGTCCTGCATCTGTCGAGCGCGCCAATCCCCTGGCGGTCCCCGTTGACGCATTCAATTCTCCTGAAAGGACCACCAACACGCCCAACGTAGCTTCTCTATCGCCGGTGAACAGCATCGCGCCAAACGCGGTTGCACGAGAATCTGAAACAGTGGCCGCCGATGCTACCTCGCTCTGGGGAGAAGATGCCCGGCTCACCACCGAAAACGCCGCCAAGAGGCTGCGCGATGCCATGAAAGGCGTTGGTTGTAACAATAAAGAAGTCTTTCGCCTTCTCTCCGAACGCTCTGCGGAAGAGATCAAATTGATCCGCCAAGACTTTCGAAAACTAACCGGCGATTCACTTACGAGTTGGCTCAAAAGCAACCTTTGGGGAAACCACTTCAAGCAAGCCATGCTCTTGTGCTTAGGCGATAAAATCAATCCAGTTGACCGTGATGCACAATTGCTCTCCCTTGCGATGAACCGTGCAGGCACCAACGAAAATATGGTCTTGGATACGCTTTATGGGAAAAGTGACGAGCACCGACAAGCCGTGGCCGAACATTACGAAGCACTGACCGGCGAAACATTACTGGATGCTCTTAAAAGAGAGCACACCGGAACCCGTGAAATTTTTGCGGTAGCTGCTTTTGAGCGTGGAAATATCAGCTCAGCAGACCGACTCTACGCTGCTACCCGTGGACTGTGGAATGATTACGATGCTGTCTACCGAGTACTTGAAGGTAAATCCAAAGTTGAACTTGATGCCATCAAGCAAGAGTTCAAAGAAGTCTACGGCAAAGACTTGGAACAACACTTTGAAGACCGAATGTATATGTGGCCTCGCAGCTTAACCAAGGCAAAGGCCTTACTGGAAAATGGTAAGCTTCTACCCGAGGACACCATCAAAATCACGTTAATGGGTTGGACATTTCTGGGGTACGGCATCAGCCCTCGCCCTATCGAAGAAGCCATTGCTGATTTATCCGATGACGAGCGCCAGGAAATGCGACTGCGCTATGCATCCAAATACGGCGACCTTGACCAAGATTTAAAAGCCAAATTAGGCGAATATGCCTACAAAGATGTGAACTGGTGTTTAGAGCATGGCGACCTTACAGAAGCTCAAAAGTTACACCGAGCCATGCGAGGCATGGGTGCCGATAAAAACACTTTGATTGAGATCCTTGAAGGTAAAAATCTGCAAGAGCTCTATGACGTAAAAGCAGAATACCGCACTCACTATGGTGAAGAGCTGGTTTGGACCATTTCCAAAGAATTCTGGGGCGATGTAGGCAAGCAGTTGGTTATTCTAGCCGAGACCGGGTCACTCACCTTAGCTGATAAAATTTATTTCGCTACCAGCGGAATATCCTATGACAAAGAAGCTATTTTCAAAGCACTTCGAGAAGCTACTCCAGAAGAGCGGGCATCACTGCAAGAAACTTACAAGACCAAATACAAAGGCGATGTAAACAAGATGCTCCACAGTATGTGGGACTCCAGAGCGGTTCGCCGAGCAGAGCTGACATTGGAACATGGCGAATTGTCATTTGCCCAAAAGCTCGATGTAGAAATGACCGGATTGGGCGCCGATAAACGCGCACTCTATGCAGCAATTGAAGAAGCCTCTGAACAAGACCGTCAAGCAGTCCTTAAAGACTACGCAATGATGGACCGAATCACTGACGAGCTGCACGGAAAAAATCGTGAGCGTGTCATGTTGTTATTGCGCCAAGGTCACCTAAACCGTGCGCAAGAACTTTATTTTGCGATGGAAGGCTGGGGTACCGACGAGAATAAGATTCACGTTATCCTTAAAGACCTGAAACCCGCAGACCGCATTGCCATTCAGGAAGAATATCGAGAATTGTATGGCGTCGACTTACTCAAAGAGCTCTACAAAGAACTGGGCCCCCGTGACTACGCAGAATGTGTGGATGCCTTGGCTCCGCCGGCACGAACACTGCGGGAACGCTTAGAAAGAACTCAAACAAAAGTCAGCCGGGAAAGGGGCTCAGGTTCTATGCGGTCCAGAGTCAGCGATACCATCATCGATGCTTTTAGCAACGCAGGCTTTGAACTGGACCACACCATGCGAGAGTACAAACACCTCATGCGTGAAGGTAGCAAAATGAAACTGAGCGGGCAGTTCGAAGACCTCGATGGGAACGGCGTGCCAGACGATGTTGAAATTTTACTGAATGCTAAAGAAGTTCAAGTAGACGATGCAACAGATGCCTATATGGTGGACAAAGAATCCATCAGTAATAAAATTACCAGCATCGCAACCATGACGGCGGTGGCCACTGCTATGGCCGCAAGTGCCGGTACCGCTACCCCTGCATTGATTGGCATTGCTGCAGGAACAGCTGCAGCCACCAAGGTCACCAGCCGGTTTATTACTGTGGGCGACGCATACAATGCCACAGGCTTTGACGCGGCTCACGATATCGTTACCGGCGCTGCCTCCGGTGCCAGTATGGCCGTTCTAGGTGCGGTGAGCGACGCGGTTACCGCGGGGATTGGTTTAGGAGCACAAGCAGCTGAAGGCATCACCGCCGCGGGAACCACAACAGGCACAGCAAGCTCTGCTGCTACCAGTGGCGCAGCTTCTCATCTGTCTTACGAGCTCCTTCGACAAAAAGGAGCCGATTGGATGGGACAAACTGTCGGTCGCAAGATCTTCGGAAAGGTTGTTCTTGGAGGCTTTCAGGGTGCTGTTTCATCCAGCATCAACACCGCCGCTGAAACCGCAATGACCGACGCAACTTGGGATCAAGAATTTCTAGATTCCGTGAAAAGCATCGTAACTGACACCGGCAATGCTGCCATGAGCGGTGCACAAGGTTGGGCTTTGGGAAGCTTCACCGGACAAATAGGTGCCATTGCCTCTGAGAGCGTCATGGTGAACCTTCGCATCCGTATGGGCGAAAGAGTCGCCGCTGGCCGCGAGTTCTCCGATGAAGAACTGCACGAGGCAGGTCAGGATATTCTAGGTGAAGAAGCAGCCAACATGGATGCCGACAGCATTAAAACTGCAGGTTACCATAAGATTCTTTCGGATCTGGGCGATGATTACTTGAAGAACACAGTGGAAGGTAAAGTACTTGCCGCATCCGTAAGCAATGCGGTCAGCCGCAGTGCCGCCACTTATCCTAAGACCCTAGCCAACAACCTTACCAGCCACAGGGTTTGGGAGAATGGATTCTTAACCGGAATCAACGAAGTTCTTACCAGTGCTACAACCACCGCGGTACGTGACATTGGTATTCGAACCATTACTGCAACTGCTGGAATAGGCGGTGATGAAGCAGGTATCGCTGGAGCCAAGAAGGTGGCTATGACCAACTTGGTCAAGCGAGGATTAAGTGCGGCCGTGTGACAGAAAGCCCGGCCTCAGGCTGGGACCTTTCTAAAACCAAACTCTTAATCCAGCGGAGGCAGTACCAATGTATTGCTCTCCAATGGTTCGCACTTCATAG
Source organism: uncultured Bdellovibrionales bacterium (assembly GCA_964652435.1). Classification (GTDB taxonomy): domain Bacteria; phylum Myxococcota; class XYA12-FULL-58-9; order XYA12-FULL-58-9; family JABJBS01; genus JABJBS01. The sequence continues at coordinate 12,136 of CAZZDT010000002.1, read as the reverse complement.
CCCGCGAAAGGCTCAATGGGGCCCAGGGCCACACCCATCGAAACATCGGTATGTCCATAGAACTGATTGTTTAAATACCCGGCAGCAATCTCAAGTGTGATGACCAGCGGATCAACCGGAAACCAATCGACGGAATAGTTCGCCGTAAATCCAGGAATAGGGTTGTCTCCTTCATAAACAAGGAAAACAAGGTCCACTCCGAACCTAAATTGAGCCCGGTCACCCAGTGCAAAAAGCCAACTCACACCAGGCTCATACAAAGACATGACGTCAAAGCCATCTTCTTCATTAGGCTCTACCAAGGCAGAGCCCGAAAGATTCACATCCAACCGATTATCAAAGGAAAGCCGTAGGTCACCCGCAAAACGGTAGCCCCACGGAGCATAACCACTGCCCAATTGAAGTCTTCCCGCAAAATGGTCCCACGACCGTTCTTGGTCCAACTGGTCCGTCCCATATCCACTGAAGCCGCTCTGATAAGGCCAATCTAAGAATCCTGGCTCTGAGCGCCAGCGCCCCTGCTCAACAGCGTTGTAAGGAATGATAAAAGGAGAAGCGATAAGAACTACAGTCTCAATAAAGTCATCAAACCAATTGTCTCCGCTCATTCCACCGGACGAAGACCTGACAAAACTTGAGCTACTGGCCTTTTTAGAACTCGGACTTTTTAGTTCTTTTCCTACATCATCCAGCTTTCCCGCATAACTGGGGAAGCTTACGCTGAAAACCAGCAAGACTGTGATGATTGCTCTCAAATGATACATGCCATCCACATCGACGCTCGAATCCCAGATTGCATTCAGTTTTTACGCCAAAAATTGAATTCATTTATAAAAACAAGCGGTAAGACTTATTGCATCGGTTTAATACGACCGCTCATTAACCCAAGAGTCCGTGAAAGCTCCTCATCCACTTCCCCATCGACCACATACCGAAACAACTCCACACCTACAATGAATACATAGACCTTCTCGGTCGCCACCACGTCCACGGTTTCTGGGATAAGGTTCACCAACGAATTTTCACCAAAAACCTGGGCGCGGCCGATGGTGTCCACCACACGGTCATCTTTAATAATATCAGCACTCCCAGACGTGAGCATGTAAAGTGCCATTCCATTATCACCCACTTGAACAATACGAGACCCTGCCGGAAAGGCCCAATACTCCGACAACGCAACGTAGTCATCGATCTCACTGACTTCCATATCAGCAAACAGGGGCACCCGTCTTAGTCCGTCTTTAAATCGCTCAGCTTCAGCGGGCCCCATGGGCAACTCTTTACCACCACGCTCCAGCAAAATTGAACGCAGCACAGGAGACATCATCAAATGCTGAAGTTCCTCCGGGATAAGCATTGGAGCAACCATATCATCAACCGTTGGATCTATGGTGACCCCTCGCTGCGAAGCTTCCATTCGCCGGGTCTGACGCTCATGCTTCTCTCTTAGATCAACCACGTATTCGCGAAAGCTTGATGAGCGATGCGCCAAAGCGTCAAATAAAGCCTGACTGCCGACAAAAACACGAACCACACCATCAGCCACCACACTGGCGGAACTTGGCTCACCCGTTACCAAAGACGTTACACCAAAAACATCACCGACGCCCAGCTTCGATATCTCAAGGTCCTTTTTAAAAATGCCTCGCTCCAGGGTTACTTTCGCTTCACCCTCATAGATCAGAAAGAACCCCCGATTCACATTCCCCTGTCGAACAACTTTTTGGCCGGACCGTATCTTGTGAACTTCAAACCTCTCCGAAATCGACTTAAGTGATTTCTTGCTCAATCCGCTAAACATCCTAGAACGAGAGAGCATTGCAATAAGTTTTTCCTCCAACGCAGGATTCATCTCACGTTTACTGGTAGCCAGCTTTTTAAGTCTAGCTCCCTGTCCCACATCGAGATTTTTCTTAAAGCAAGATTCGTCCTTACCGCTGGCAGGAGTAAAGAAATGCCCCACCCCAGGAACCTCAGAAGCACCGAGAAAAAAGAAGCCATGGTCAGCAAGATGTTCGTAAGAATGCATGGCCACCTTGCGCTTATATGGCGAGAGCACATAGGTCAGAACATCACGCATAAGAATGACATCAAAGACACCAATATCATCCCACGCGTGTAATAAATTATGTTCCTTGAAGACCACACGATTGCGATGTCTCTTGGCAATCCTCCATCCCTTATCTGACTTTTCAAAGTGTTTGTGGAGAAGTTTTTTAGGAACGGCATCCTCTACATCATTAACCGAATAAATTCCTTTTTTTGCCTTTTCCAGACACCGCCGTGACATGTCAGTGGCTAATATCTTAATTTCGCATCCTCTATCCGCAGGAAATGCTTCTTCGAGCATAATCGAAAGCGAGTAAGGTTCTTGGCCGGTAGAACATCCGGCAGACCAAAATGTTAACGGTCTCGATTTCCCACCTTTGCTCAGTAACTTCGGTAAAACCGCTTGTCTCAAGAAACGAAAACTATCCCGTCCTTTAAAAAACTCAGTATCAAAATTTAGAACCGACTCGATGATTTGAATTTTAAGCGGTGTATTTTTTTCGCCCAGGAGTGCGGCCTCAATTTCATAAACGGTTTGCATACCGTTGTCTTTCACCAACCTGGCGAAGCGTTTTTCAATGAACTTACGGTTCTCCGAACGCAGAAGAATACCGGTCTCATTCAAGACCATCTTTCCGATCCTCGAAAACTGTGAATCCGATAATTTCATCCCCAAATACCCTAACGATAACTTAACAAAGCCAACGGGTCAGAGCCATCCAGCAATCTTCTCGTCTTTACGAAGAGCCCATTTCATTCCTATAATTAGAAACGGACCCGTGTGTGTGAAACAGAGAAGATGAGCGAAAGTTCAGACCTCTTCACTACACCCCCCCACAAGATACCGAAGGCGAATATGCGAAGCTTAAGTTCAATCCGAAATTGGGATGCCAACCATAATGATTTGACTTCCATAGGTAATTCGACTCTACTCCCCGGCCCTCTTCAAAGGTTGAGTACATGACAGAAGATAGAAACGAGTTAGATTTAGAACTGCTTAAAGCAGCAACTGAAGCACGAAAGAATGCCTATGCTCCGTATTCAAAATTCCAAGTAGGCAGCGCCGTCAGGCTCCATGATGGTCGCATCTTCTCTGGCGCCAATATGGAAAACTGTGTGTTGCCGCTTACGGTTTGCGCTGAACGCAATGCCCTGGCCGCCGCCATCGCTGCAGGAGCCAAACGCGGCGATATTGCAACTGTGTTTATCGTTATCGACTCTCCCGTGGAAGCCAGCCCCTGTGGGGCGTGTCGGCAAGTCATGGCTGAATTTATGGAGTTTGACGCCCCAATCACCGTCTACAACCTCGCAACCAAAGAGTATTACGTCTCAAATCTCGAAAAATTGCTTCCCAAAGCATTCACTCCCGAATCCCTAAAAATCGATTAAACACACGGACATTTGGATCACAAAATACAATATTTGTATCACAAAAATCACCCCAAGGCTTCCCGAAAGGAATAATTAGCGAATAATTACAGTCACATAAGACGCCCTTTGCTGCCCCCTTGACAATGTATCACAAAGGCCCCATATTTGTATCACAAACGTACTACAAAAGGAGCCAATATGTCTCAGTCAGAAAAATACTCGCAAATCCGGAAACACAGCCAGGCCCTGGCCAATAGCCTCGGCAAATTGGTGGTCGATGCCGTAGGGCAAGGCATGAATCTCGTCAATGTGGTGAGCGAAGATGGACTAAAGGTTGCAGCCGATGCCCGAAATATGGGAACAGCTTTAGTAGAAGGTGTGGTCAACGCTACACTGACTACGGTAGAGACCATTTCGGAGGAATCAGCCAATGTCTCAGAAGGAAAAGCCTAAGAAGGAACGCGTGTTACACACACGTATTTCCGACGCATTAGACCGAGAGCTCAGAGATAAAGCAGCCGAACTGGGTGTGTCTGTATCTAAGCTTGTTCGCAATGCCCTGCTGACGACGGTGGATTTGGTTGAGAATATCGTGGTGGACAGTGCTCGGGTGGCAGAAAACGCCACCAATTTGGGTACACAATTCGGGCGCAACGAGCCTGGAGATCCCTCGCCAACCAACGAATCGGCACCAAGCCAAGAGCTTGTCTTTGCCCCCACCCAAGTGATCGGGTGGCAAGAGGTTGTCCTGAACCTCAATGCGATATGCGTGAAGTGCAATGCCATTCTTCCCAAAGGAACCAACGCGGCTATTGGTTTAACGATGAATGGCGGTTCCAATCAGATACTCTGCGAAGCCTGTTTGGCAGATCTTCAGCCAAGTGAGTCCGATGGCTCTGAGTGAATTACCAAACCTTGCGGCGAGCTAGAAATTCAGACCACGGCTTACCGCGATTGCCTTCAATCTCTTTGCCACTCGGATCTCTAACGAAGTTGCCTTGCTCAAAGAACGCGCGCTCTTGATTCAACTTACCTTCGTGAGAGCGCATGGGTTGCAGCTTGCCGTGTTGAGAAACTTTAATCACTTCATGAGGACCACAACGCAAATCAACCAAAGCACCTTTACGAGAAGCATTTAAAAGCTGTTCTTCATTGCCCGTTGGGTCTGCAATGGTCTTCGCTTTCAGAGTCCATACAAGCAACGAGGTTGGATCAAGATGGCCGTAATTATCTGCCAGTAAATCCTGATAACCATAAAACTGCTTGCCGATATCATTTTGATTTACAGGACCAGCCATGATGCAAGTACCTGCAAGCAAATCGCAATCCCCTGGTAGATTATAAGTCCCCATGAGTTCCACAAAAAGTGAACTTCGGGCAGCAGAAGCGCCTACGGCACACAGGGCAACTTCCCAATCAATGCCTTCTTGCTTCAACGCCTCTCGAGACAATCCAGCGATGTAAATTCGCTGACCCACCAATGCGAAAGCTTTGCGACCCTTTGCAGCATTGCGACTGAACATTTTCCCCGTAGGCAAGTCAGCCCACTTAGGTAAATCACGAACCAGCTTATCGGTAATTTCACCCAAGTCAGTTCGCAGCTTACGCAAGCGCTCTTTACCATTCGGCGTTAAAACATCGACGCGGTCCATAAGAAGAAGCGACTTGGCTTGCTCCCGGTCTACACCGGTCCAATGCGCAAAAGCATTGTATGCGGCACGGCCAGCCATCACAGTCAGATCATCGGAAACATCCATATCTTGTCGATGCTGATATCCTTCTGGAGCTTTTTCTTCCTGATTCACGCCTGGCTGAATGCGTTCACTTCGGAAAGCAAGAAGGTTCGCGCCAACTTTACGGCATACCGCGCGCTCAATGGCGACCTGCTCAGAAGACTCAACCTCACCAACCTGCGCTACCATTGAAATCCGGTAACCCTGCATGCGCTCACTCAATGTAAGACCACACATTGCTTCTAGTTCCGCGATCACCTTTTTATTTTGCTTACGAGCCCCGCAGAATGGTCTCAAATGAACCTGTGCTTTACGACGTCCTTCAGAAGCGAGAACCGTGGCTCGCTCTGTTGCGTCAGCCAAAATCCCAAGATGCAACTGCTGCAAATAACCAATGGTCGGGATATCACTTACAAACTGAGTTCGTTTCTTAAACACACGCCATGGCACGGTAATAAGACTGGTGAGCGCGCGGTGGCCAACCAAAGTCAAAAGCATTGTAAACGGAGTACGGTAAGGACGCGACAAAACCACATGGGTATAAGCGGCGTGGTCGAGAACGTCAGCGTCTTGCTTGTCGAGCTTTCGAAGAAGCTTGGCAATCTTTGCACTCTCCTCTGGCCCAAAAGTCACCTGCTGGTGCCCCTTAAAATTCGTAGATTGACGGCTTGATAAAATACCGAGAGAGCATTCTTCAAAGAGTTCTTGCTCAGTTGGGGCCTGTGCTTCAACAAATGCTTTCGGTCGCTCTAAGGAAAGCAATGTCAGGGCTTGTTCAATCTCAGATTCTGTCAGCGGCATCCGCATCCGGTAGCCAAGCGGTGAAGTAGAATCTAAACCATCGGGTAAGGTGTAGCGGTTTTTTCGCTCACCTGGCTGAGCAAACTTAGCCAAGCGTTTCACACGCTGCTCTTTTGCCGGTGCATCAATTTGAGTGGGATAAAGCTCTTTAGGCTTTGTATCCTGCTTCAGTGCTGTTCCAATTCCTGACATGTTGCTACCCCCTAGGCTGCAATTTTGCGGCTGTCCTAAGTGAAAGCTCAGTTTTGCGCAAGGGAGAATCGTCTCTCTGCGATCAATAAAATGTAACAATTTCAAGTGCGTAGAAAGTTTCGCACCTCTCCTGGAAGTCGATTTGGCGCGGCTCTTGAAGTGTATCAAAACGTGACAATTGACCCCGTCAACCACAGAGGTTAAGGCAGCAACTCAAATCGCAAGCCTCGCATAAAGGATAGAAGTCATGAGCCAAAGCATCGATGAGCAACTCAAAGAGCAAATGAAAACAGCTATGAAGGCCAAGGATAAGGCAACCCTCACGGTTGTTCGGATGGTTCGAGCTGCGATGCAAGAGAAGATGAATCAGCCCAATGGTCCCAAAGAAGCCACCGATGAACTTTGGCAGGAAGTCATTGGAGCCTACATCAAGCGTATGAGTAAAGCGGCCGATGAGTACCGTAAAACCGGTGAGCAAGGCGCCGAGAAACTCGCTGAGCTTGAATTCGAAATCAACTATCTGAAGCCTTTTCTCCCCGCACAAATTGAAGGTGCTGAACTTGAGGCAATCGTCAAAGAAGCCATTGCCAAGACAGGTGCAAGCAGCATGAAAGAAATGGGCAAAGTCATGGGCTTTGTGATGAAGGACCACAAAGGCAAAGTAGACAGTAAGAACGTCAAAGATGCGATTCAGGGATTACTTGGGTAAACGCCTCGTCGACGCCATAATCTCAGGCCAAGTGTAAGGCCCTTCCTGAAGAGCAGGCACTTCCAGATCCAGCACTTTGGCGGCCAAGGTCATAAATTCGTAGAGCACATACGCCGTCGCGCCAAACATGATCCGGTCGTCTAATTCAAAGACCGGTGAAAGTGACCGCTCCCCTTGGTTGTCCCAACCCAGGGCATGTATGCAGGAACGACTCAATCGTTCACGCATAGATACCTCTATGACCTTTACCAGTTCGCTTCCATCAGCCACTGGCTTGGGTCCCTCGATGACACCCACATAAGGCTCCAAACGATAATTCGATGTGTAAAGTGGCATCGAAGACAAACGCCCTAATATGCGGGCACTTGCAATGTCCATTTCTTCTTGAGCTTCACGCAGTGCAGTGGCCCGCAGGTCTTCATCTCCCGCTTCAGGACGCCCACCCGGAAAGCAAATTTCACCGGCGTGTTTCTCCAACCCACTGGAACGCACCCCCGCGTAAACCAGGATATCGTCCGTAAAAACCGTGGGAACCAAGACCCCACAGCGAATATCGTTCGACTGCCCCGGTAAATCTGGCCATTCTTTCCAGGTATAATTCTGAATGAGATTCATGAATTGGGACTCGTATGTCTCTTTACTCATACCAGAAGCTCCTCGGGGGTTTCCTCTAACAACCTTTATGGTATGAGAACGCTACTTTCCAGGCCGATTCAAGGTCATTACAAAAGGACACGGCTCATCATGCTGGCACGGCTACTCACTTTTGTTCTTCTCTCTCAACTTCTAGTCAGTACCGCGTTTGCGGGTAATCTCTCTACCCTCAGTACCTTCAGCGCTCGCTACCTGAGTCACCTCAACCGAAACGCTACCACCAATCTCGATGCCGGTTTCTATAACCTAGCGGGTCAAGCCTTTGGGCATGAAGGATTCTCGCTCATGGTCGCGAATCAAACCTGGATTCGACTGGAGCGACTCAGCTTTCGTGCAGACCCTGATGCCGAGCGCATCAACTATGACGCAACCAATGGAATCCCAGCCATTCCATCCTTCAACCTCAACTACAACCACGGTGATTGGGGCGTTTATTTCGCCGGCGGTGTTCCAGGCGGTGGCGGCGCCACTTTTGCTGAAGGTCACCCACTCTACCAGCAGTTTGAAGGGTTGGCCCTCGAGGTTGCTCGAGATCTTGCTCCCACTATGAATGTTCCCTCTGAAGCTATCACCGACGTTAAAGCTCAAGACGGTGGCGTGGTGGTCGCCAAAGCTATGGTCATCGGCTTAACCCTTGGTGGCTACTATCAGCTATCCGACCACATCTCATTGGGAGCAGGTGTTCGTTACATCGACGGCCAATACTCCTACCGTGCAGATGGCATCTACGACATCATCAACGAAGACTTGGGCGTATTGATGGAATACCCTGCGGTCGTTGATTCAGTCCACAACGCACACGGGTTTGGCTACATGGTTGGAATGCACTTGCAACCATTGCCCGAGCTCAATCTTGCCATTCAGTATCAATCCAACACAGGACTAAAGTACATCTACGACACCGCTGAAGATTCCACCGGACTCTTTCCCGATGGAGATGGCATCCGCAAAGACATTCCACCCATTTTGGCCATGGGATTGAGCTACCAGCTCACCGATAACTTTCAGCTCGCCTCTTCTTGGACCATTTATTTCAATACCTTCTCCAAGCAAGGCATGGCCGCGGACGGAACGAAGAATACTGAAAACTACCGAACCGGCTTCGAAGGTGGATTGGGGCTCGAATACAGAGCATTTGGAGACTTTTTGTTTCGAACAGGCTTCATTTACAACCGAGCCTCACACAAGCTTGAAGCGCTTAGTTCTCTTACCTGGTCCTTTGACCATTTCGTTTTGGGAGCTGGCTTAACGTGGGAATGTCTTGACTGGATGGATGTTACTTTGGGCATCGCTCAAATGATGCCCAACGGTGGACTTAACCAAGACGAATCCATTGATTTTCTCGTCCGCCGTACAGCCATGGCTATTGAGTTGGGTTTCTACCTCTAGGAGGTCACCATGTTTCAGGGCATTTTAGGCATCATCGCCTTTATTGGATTTGGCTATCTCATCAGCGAACATAAGAAAGAGATTGCATGGCGCGCGATTGTAGCTGGCATCACTGTTCAAATTGTTCTGGCGGCTCTTCTACTTAAAGTTCCAATCTTCAAAAGTATATTTATGGGCCTCAACGAAGTGGTCCTTATGCTTGAAACAGCAACCACCGCTGGGACATCTTTCGTCTTTGGTTATCTCGGTGGCGGCTCTCTGCCATTTGAAGAACCCTTTCCCGGCAGCGCATTCATTCTAGCATTCAAAGCACTTCCTCTGGTTCTTGTAGTCAGCGCCCTTTCTAGCCTGCTCTTTTACTGGCGTGTGATTCCCACTGTGGTTGGATTCTTCAGTAAAGCCCTCACCAAACTCATGGGCATTGGGGGCGCATTGGGTCTTGGAGCTGCCGCAAATATATTCGTAGGCATGGTTGAAGCGCCGCTCTTTATTCGCCCTTACCTCGAGCGCATGACCCGAAGCGAAATCTTCACCATCATGACCTGCGGTATGGCAACCATTGCGGGAACAGTCATGGTGCTCTACGCAAACATCCTCACTCCCGTCATGCCAGATGCCATGGGCCACATGTTAACAGCCTCTATCATCAGTGCACCGGCATCTATTCTTGTCGCCCTCTTGTTGGTCCCTGAAACAGCCCCCACCACCCAAGGCGATCTGATCGACCCCATGCCCGCAACCAGCGCTATGGACGCAGTGACCCGAGGAACCACCTCCGGGTTGGGACTTTTGCTCAATATCATTGCGATGCTCGTGGTTTTAATTGCCTTGGTAGAGCTTTCAAATCTCATATTAGGACTGTTTCCAGATATAGAAGGTGCGCCGCTTAGCCTGCAGCGAATGCTGGGCTGGGTGATGGCCCCGGTGGTATGGCTTATGGGCGTTCCATGGCAAGAAGCTCACACCGCAGGTATGCTCATGGGAACCAAAACTGTACTCAACGAATTCATTGCTTACCTGGATATGAGCAAACTTGAGCCGGGCACACTCAGTCCCAAAACTCAGATTATTCTCACCTACGCGATGTGTGGTTTTGCCAACCTCGGAAGCCTTGGCATCATGTTGGGCGGGCTCTGCACCATGGCCCCATCGCGCCGGGAGGAAATCGTGAATCTCGGTGGAAAGTCTATCTTGGCCGGCACCATGGCCACCTGTCTCACGGGTGCCATCGTCGGTCTTCTCTCCCCCTAATCTCTTTTCCTCGGGGAATCCGTTGGGAGCAAAGGTCATGGAACAAAAAACGAAACAGGCTGATTTCGTTACCAATCCAATGCCAGAAGGCCCATAACTGGAATCACTCTTCCTAGATGACCTCGCCATGCATGTGGGTAGGTCTATGTAAGAAAAACACCGAATTTCCCGAATCCCCTAAATCGGGTATACTTCATTTACACGTTTTCGTTTTTGGAGATACCTGCATGAAGAGCTCATTCTCGCTTGGCTTCCTGTTCGTCGCGGTGACTTTTGCCCTCAGCACATTCGGATGCGCCGGTGAATCGGAGAATCCTCTTGAGCCGGGTGTAACTGACATCAACCACGAAGACGCTGACTGGATTCGAGTTGACCTCAACCTGGAATCGGCTCACCCATATGAAAACAATCAAGAAGAAAACTGGGAACTTCAAGCGCCCGAGCATGCCCAAGGTATTCGCGTCCATTTCAATGAATTTGAAACAGAAGAAGGCAAAGACTTTTTTGTCATTGGAGAGCACGTCTACCATGGCTCCCTGGGAAGCTTCACCACCGATGTGGCTCCCGGACACCTTGTGCCAGTTCAATTTTCCACCGACGAGAGTGTAAATCACTACGGGTACAACATCGATTATTATGAATACTTGATGCCCCACACAGTTCTAAGGGCCAATGGTTCCCATAAAGCTCCGGAAACACTTCAGCGAGTGAATAAGAAACTCAAGCTCGGCTCCGTTCATCATGCCCGAACTCTCCTGAATGACCCGATGGCCAAACCACACCATGCTTTTCAAGACTCACACTATGAAGAGCTTGTCGAAGAGGACCTTCTCTATCGTTGCTGGGGGACCATTCCATTTCTGACGATTCCGGAGCCCTTTGTCCTTGAAATCAAACCAACATCTCTCTTCAGTTTAAACATTATGCAGGAAGCGAAACAGGTGGCACTGAAGCACGCGACAAAACCGAAGAGCATATTCAACGGCAAAGCACTGCCTATGAAATTCAACATAAAGAATGTTCAGATGGGTCCACAGTTGGCATCAAAAGTGATGAACCAAACATCTATCAAGACCGGAGATCAGCCGATTAAACTTAAAACCAAATCTATCCGAATTGGGTTTGGTGCTTGGCAAATCAAAAACTTCAACCAAAAGCATCAGCATGCCAGTGTGAGCCCGAAATTAAATCAAGCACAATCCACTGGCTTCACAATCAAACCGAAAAAGAATGGCCAACAGTTTTTTCGCTCATTTAAACTCAAGAACCTCAAAATCTAAGTTCGATTCTTCAACGTATCCTTGACCAACCAACTTAAAGCACTTGTTCTTAGACGTTGGCTGGTGCAATCTGCAGAGCATGCATGCACTGATACTTCATACACTTGGCGAACCCCTTCAAATTCAAGATCAGACCTTACCGGAACTCAAAGCGGGTTTCGCTCGCGTTCAGGTGGCCGCTGCGGCACTGAACCGTCGAGATTTCTGGATCACCCAGGGACAATATCCTGGTATCGTCACGCCGATCATCCTCGGTAGCGATGGATGTGGAACTGTACAATCGGTCAATGGAGACGCACAAAAATGGGTTGGGCAAGAAGTTATTATCAACCCAAGCCTAAACTGGGGAGACAATCCAAATTACCAAGGCGACGATTTCTCTATTCTTGGTCTGCCTTCGAACGGAACACTGGCAAACTTTGTTGATGTGCCCATCGAAAACCTGTTTGAAAAACCTGCCCACCTAACCAACGAACAAGCAGCAGCGCTTCCCTTAGCCGCAGTAACTGCATGGCGCGCACTGGTTACCCGTGGCCGGTGCCAACCCGGTGATACAGTTCTCGTATCTGGTATTGGTGGCGGCGTGGCACTCTTTGCCATGCAATTTGCGAAAAGCATGGGTTGCACAGTGGTGGTTACCAGCAGCAGCCAAGATAAGCTCGAACAAGCCAAAGAACTTGGCGCCGATCATGGCATTCTTTACAGTG
>CAZZDT010000001.1:0-22451 GCA_964652435.1 uncultured Bdellovibrionales bacterium | reverse complement strand
AACAACGATGTGGCCGACAACACGGACTGCAATGACTCCGATACAAACATTAACCCCGACACCATTTGGTATGCGGATGGTGATGCAGATGGCTTTGGTAATCCGTTATCTACCACCAACTCTTGTACTCAGCCGGCCAATTATGTCGCCAATCAGAACGATTGCGACGACACCAATGGCGATATCAGTCCCAACACCACTTGGTACCAAGACTTAGACGACGACGGATACGGCAACAAGGACGTTACAACCAACAACTGTGAGAAGCCGGCTGGCTATGTGAGCAATCAAACTGACTGTGACGACAGCGATACCGAGCTGAATCCCACCACGCCGTGGTATCTCGATGGCGACGGCGACGGTTTCGGAAGCGCCACCAGTATCAACCAATGTGAAGCGGCCGAAGGCTATGTTCGCAACCAAAACGATTGCGACGACTCAAATGGTTCCATCAACCCCAACACACAATGGTTTGCAGACAGTGATGGCGATGGATACGGCGACAAGGACATCACCCAAACCGTCTGCATTCAGCCTGCCAACTATGTCTTGAACAACACCGACTGCAACGACAGCGATGATTCAATCAATCCAGAGACAACATGGTACTTGGATACCGACGAGGACAATTTTGGAACCGATGACACCACAACTCAGGCCTGTGAGCAGCCACCAGGCTACGCAGCCGTTGGTGGTGATTGTAACGACGCCTCTGCCAGCTATAACCCCAGCACCATCTGGTACCGAGACTCCGATGCTGACCTTTATGGCAACAATGCCATTACATTGACTCAATGCAGTCAGCCATCGGGTTATGTTTTGGACAATACAGATTGCGCCGATGGAGATCCCGATAGAAACCCAGGTCACGCCGAGATTTGCGATTCTAAAGACAACGACTGCGATGATTTGATTGATGATGCCGACGGAACATTGAACACCGCAACCGCGGCTACGTGGTATGCAGATACCGACAGTGACGGTTATGGAACATCTACCACGACCACCCTGGCTTGTGCACAACCCGGTGGCTACGTGGGTAACGATTTGGATTGTGATGACTCAAATGGTGATCTGAATCCCGACACCATTTGGTGGAGAGATGTAGACAACGATGGCTACGGCGTCACCGGCACCACAACCACCAGCTGCATTCAACCTGCTGGATATGTTTCCAACAGCTTAGACTGTAATGACAATGATGCCGGCATTAGCCCCGAAACCTACTGGTACGCCGATAGCGATGGCGACACATTTGGGGACAGCTCCGTCAGCACCCAAAGCTGCGAGCAACCCACAAACTATTCGGCCAACAACACAGACTGCAACGATGGCGATAACCAAATCTACCCCGGCGCCCCCACCAGCTGCACCGAGCAAGATTATAACTGCGATGGTCAGCCAGACAGCATCGACAATGACGGCGATGGCATTCTTGGTTGCGATGGAGACTGCAATGATGACAATGCAGATATCAATCCCGACGCCACGGAGATTTGTGACGGCATTGATAACAACTGCAATGGCGACATCGACGATACGGACGCTTTACTGGATGTAAGTTCAACCAGCGTATGGTTTGAAGATTCCGACGGCGACACCTATGGCAACAGTGCTCAAACGCTGAACCGATGTATTCAGCCCGCGGGATACGTTAGCAACAATACGGACTGCAACGACTCACTTTCATCCATCAATCCAGAAACCGTTTGGTATCAAGACAGCGACAACGACACATTTGGTGGCAACACCAGCACACAAAGCTGTACCCAGCCAGAAGGTTATGTGGATAACGATTCCGATTGTGATGACACATCGGCCAGCCGCTCACCTGCCAATCCCGAAGTCTGTGATTCCATTGACAACGATTGCGACGAACTTGTGGACGACAACGACCCCAACCTTAATCTCACGGGAGCAACCACTTGGTACCAAGACTCAGACAATGACTCTTTTGGGAATGCCGAAGTCAGTGCAATCACTTGCGTCATGCCTTCTGGCTACGTGGAGAACAGTACCGACTGCAATGATACCAACGCATCGATTAACCCCAACACTATTTGGTACCAAGACAGCGATGCCGATGGGTTTGGCTCACCGACGGCAACTGCTGCAAGCTGCACGCAACCCGATACGTTTGTATCCAACAACACCGACTGCAACGACGGTGACGCTACTCTCAATCCAAACACACCTTGGTACTTAGACGCGGACAATGATGGTTACGGAACACCTGGCGATGTGGTCAACGCATGCAACAGCATCGAAGGCCGAGTCCGAAACGCAGACGATTGCAACGACGACAATGCCGACCGAAATCCTGATACGATTTGGTATCTCGATAATGATGAAGATGGTTTTGGTAATGATACAATCACGCAAACCTCGTGCTTAACACCTGATGGCTATGTGCCCAACGGCGGTGACTGCAACGATGCTGATGGAATCATCAATCCAAACACATTGTGGTATGAAGACAATGATGGAGACGGATTCGGAAACAGCGATGTACGAAACCAAACCTGTGAACAACCTGAAGACTATGTTGCCAATTCAACAGACTGTGACGACAACAATGCCTCTATCAGTCCTGACTCTATTTGGTACGCCGACAATGACGGAGACGGGTATGGCGATTTAACCGTCATATTCAATGGATGCGTCCCGCCGGAAAATTATGTTCTGAATGCTCTTGATTGTGCCGATGGTAACCCTGATCTGAACCCAGACACCATTTGGTACATCGACAATGACAGCGACGGTGCTGGTTCCGCTTCTTCAACCCAAGCTGCTTGTATACAGCCAACGGGTTACGTTGCCTCAAGTAACGACTGCGACGACAACGAGCCTCTGCGCTATCCTTCAGCCAGTGAAGTGTGTGACGGTCTCGATAACGACTGCAATGGCGTCAGTGATGATGCGGACGGTGGTCTTGACCTAAGCACCGCGACCTACTTTTACGAGGACCAAGACAACGACACCTTTGGAAACCCAGACGTTTCCCAAAGACGCTGCGTGCAGCCTACAGGCTATGTCACGAACTCAAATGATTGTAACGATGAAGATGGTTCCATTAATCCCAACACACTTTGGTTTAGAGATGCTGATACAGATGGCTATGGCAACGGTGAGATATCTCAAGCTTCTTGCCTCTTGCCACCAGGGTATGTAGCCAACAGTGAAGACTGCAATGATAACAATGCAGAGATCAACCCAACAACGGTCTGGTATATGGATGCCGACAACGACGGCTTCGGAACCGCCAGCGCGATTACACAAAGCTGTGAGCAACCCATCGGCTACACAAACAGCAGCACCGATTGCAATGATGACAACATCAATATTTATCCTGGTGCACCCGTAGAGTGCTCCACCCAAGATTTAAACTGCGACGGTGAACCAGATAACAGCGATGAAGACGGCGATGGACACCTTGGTTGTGACGGTGATTGCGATGATGCAAACCCAGGCATCAACCCTGATGCATCGGAGGTTTGTGACGGTGTCGACAACAACTGCAACGGTTTAACTGACGATGATGATGACCAACTGAATCCAGCGTCTACATCGGTTTGGTACATTGACAACGATGAAGACGGCTATGGAGGCATTTTAACGACCAACGCTTGCAGTCAACCAACGGGTTACGTGAGTAACGATGCAGATTGCGACGACAGCAACTCGAGCTTAAGTCCACTCACTGTCTGGTACATCGATACCGATGAAGATGGGTTCGGTGATGAATCCACCATCGCCCAAAGCTGTGAACCACCAGAAGGGTTCGTCAGTGAAAGCGGTGATTGCGCGGATGATGATGCAGACCGTTCTCCGGGTAATGCTGAAATTTGTGATGAGAAAGACAACGACTGTGATGAAAGCATTGATGATGCAGACGATGACCTCGACATCGCAAGTGCAACAACCTGGTACGCCGATGCGGATGAAGATGGGTTCGGTACCGCCAACAATTCTCGCGTTCAATGCGCCCAACCCAATGGATTCGTGGCAGACAATAACGACTGCGATGACACACGCAGTGATATCTCACCCATAAGTGCCGAGATATGCGATGGGCGGGACAATGATTGCGATACCCAAACAGATAATATTGTTGATGCTCCCCTTTCCGATATTCAAAATGGAGTCTGCAGCGGGAGCTTAAAACTTTGCCTCGGAGAAACCGGTTGGGCCGAGCCTGACTACTCGGCCTTAGCTGATTTCCAAGTCATAGAAACAGCCTGCGACAACTTAGACAACGACTGCGATGGAGCAATAGATGGCTTTACAACCACATGTGGATTAGGTCTCTGCGGCCAAACCGGTGTCTGTAATGCAGGTGTCGACAGCTGCGTACCGACCGAACCTGCAGCTGAAATATGTGACAATGGCATCGATGAAAACTGCGACGGTCAAGACAGCGTTTGCGGCGACTCCGATGGTGATAGCCTTCTTGATGAAACTGAACTCGTCATTGGTACCGACCCAGATAATCGCGATTCCGATGGTGACTCCATTGATGACGATATTGAAGTCGGCGACGACCCCCTCAATCCGCTCGACAGTGATAACGACGGCATCATTGACGCACTAGATTTAGACAGCGACGGAGATGGACTCTCAGATGAGTTAGAAAACCAACTCGGAACGGATCCAACATCAGCTGACTCTGACGGAGACGGCGTCAGTGATGCCCAAGAAGTGGCTCTTGGTTCAGATCCCAACGACCCGCTCGATACCGCAGCAGACAGCGATGGTGACGGACTTACCGACGCTCTAGAGAATTTTCTAGGCCTTGATCCTCAATCTCCGGACTCTGACGGTGATACCATCCCCGATAACGTGGAAATCGGTGATGCAGAAGATGAAGAACCGCTTGATACCGATAACGACGACATCATTGATGCTCTCGACACCGACAGCGACGGTGACGGCATCCCTGACGCCACTGAAGCAGGTGAATCGGGTGAAAACCCAGTCGATACGGATAATGATGGGACCCCAGATTATCTCGATGAGGACAGCGATAACGATGGTGCATCGGACCAAGAAGAACTGGAAGCTGGTAGTGACCCACAGAACTCACAAGACACACCAAGCGATCCTGCGGACGCTACGGAACCAAGTGACCCTGCGGATAGCACCGACCCAGCAGATACTGATCCATCTGATGTTACCGACAGCACTGACGCCTCGGACACAACCGATGCAGCAGACGCCAGTGACGCAACGGATGCTTCGGACGCAAGTGATGCAACCGATGCAACGGATATAACCGATGCATCCGATCCCACAGATGCTTCTGGAACCACCGCCCCTGAAGATGAGGGCGGTTGCCGGGCCGTTTCAGGTGGTCCTTTCTACATCCTCTTAGGACTGCTATGGGGACTCAGACGTAGACGTTTGGAGAAAGAATTAAGTCCATGACTAGATTTTTTAGACACATCGCCCTCTATGCATTTTTTGTGGCAACTCCGGCCATTGTTTCGGCTGAGTCCGAACTTGAGTCAGGACTCGACGAAATCGTGAAAGCTGCTCAAGCTGAACCGGCCACCGCGGCCGCATTGGTCAATGCAGTGGTGTGTCCCGATGGCAAGGACCTTAGTGCCCTCTTGGTCACCGGTCTTAAAGACCGGGGCATTCAAGCCCAAAGCCAAACGGAACGTCAAAAAGAACTTGAGGCAAATGTTCAGGCAGAAAAAGCCTCTCAAGGATACCAGTGGCTTGTCTCTGGTTCTTGCACGAACGACAACAAAACACAGCGCCTGCAACTCAAACTCACGGAGCTAGAGTCGGGCCGGATCATTGGCAGCTACTCCAGCTCTTCAAGCTCGGTCGCTGAGACGAATCCTCGAGAAGCACAAAGTCTATTGACTCAACTTCGTAAATTATCCGACCAAGTCATCAAAAACCTCAACTCCATGGACGGCAATCTCAGATATCAGCGTTTTGCAGTGGCCGACTTTCAAGAAATCGGTGCATCCACTCAAGACAAAGAATTAGGACTCGTTGTCTCCGCACAACTACAGTCTATGCTCCAAAACGACCACAACCTATTCTTGGTTGAGCGGCAAGAAGTCGCAAAAATCATGGAAGAGATTCAGCTGGGCCAAATGGGCCTGGTCTCGGAAAAAGACGCAGTTGAAATTGGTAAAATGAGTGGAGCCCAAGCACTGATTTTAGGAAGTGTTTCCGAGGCCGGTGCGCAGTACATCGTCAATACCAAAATCGTTTCCGTCAACGAAGCCAAGGTTTGGGCCACTGCTCAAACAACGCTCCCCGCCGCAGACCTCATCGCACTCTCATCCGAAGCTGCTGTCTTGCGGACACGCTCTGGGGCGATCTACCGTTCACTCCTACTGCCTGGCTGGGGCCAATTTTATAACCGTGAGCCAATTAAAGGCAGTGTTCTGGTAGGCGGCGAAGTGGTTGCCGCAGGACTAAGTGCCATGTTCCACCTTCTGGGCAACCAAGCACAGCAAGACTACGATGCGTTGGGCCTTGATGCAGAGACGAGTGCTTTCGCGGACTTACGCTCAAAAGCCAGCCAAAACTATCAACTCAGAAATATTTTCATCTACACAGCCATCGGTATTCACCTTTTTGGTATCATCGATGCGACCATAAATGGTTATGACGGTGAAAGCGGCTCCCGTAACGGCCCACTCTCTTGGACTTTCTAGTTCTGGGATTCCAGCTACTTTCTTAAGCAGGCTCCAGCTGCTAAGAGGCTCACGAAAATGGTTACTCCAATTGAATCAGCTCGAATAGTGGCACGATGAGCAAACAACACATTAAGGTAAATGGTGGCGTGGTCGCCGCAGGCTCAACCTATACCGCAAATGCCGGCGCAGAAATGCTTCGACAAGGTGGCAATGCGGTGGATGCGGCCGTGGCAGCTAACCTTGCAGCCTTTTGTGCTGAGCCCGTTTTGACCAGCCCGTTTGGTGGAGGACTGGGAATGGTCGCCGGTCCGAATACTCCGCCGACCTCTCTGAACTTTTTTGCGAGAGTCCCCGGTCTTCAGTCGCAATATGATAAATCGAATATCGACTTCCGAAAAATCGACGTCCAATTCGGTCCAGCTGTTCAGTCCTTTCATGTGGGCAAGGGCTCAAGTGCCGTACCTCTTTTGCTGCCCGGCTTACTGGACCTCCAGCAACGGTTTGGAAGTCTTCCTCTGCAGGCAATTGTTGAGCCGGCTCTTGATTTCGCTCGAAATGGTATCCAGATTAGCGATGAACTCTCGGGGATTTTTCAAATCCTAGAGCCTATCCTGACCCTGACCGAAGCCTCGAAACAACAGTTCGCTCCCAAAGGTCAATTGCTTCAGGCAGGCGAGACCTTCAAAGCTCCTGGGCTGGCTAATGTGTTTGAGCAATTTGCAAAAAACGATGTACGGCCAATTATGGAGCTGTTTCAAAAGGAATTCTCTGGACCAAATGGTCTCATTACGGCTGAAGATCTTGTAGACCTCTCTCCAGAAGAAAAAAATCCCGTTCATGTACAAGCGGGTCCATTTGATATTTACCTTTCTCCGCCTCCAGCATCAGGCGGGCTTCTGGTTGGATTCGGATTAAAACTTCTTGAACAAGTGCCATCATCAATCTGGCAAGATTCCACCCAAAAGGCTTTGGCCATGGTAGCCGCTATGGCGACGACTCAATTGGTTCGCACCTCAACCCTCGATCCGCTTTTGCATGCGCGCCGTCATGAGAGCCAGACAGAACTTGAAAACTTTCTTTCAGAAACAGAAATGAAAAAGTGGCATGGCGTGTTCCACGAAGCGCTGGAATCCAACGACCCACTTGTTTTACCGCCTGAAAACCAACTGGGGAGTACGACTCATATCAGTACCATTGATGCCCAAGGCTTGGGATGCAGCATCACCAGTAGCAACGGCGAAGGATGCGGTTACCTCGTCCCTGAAACATCAGCAATGGCCAATAACTTTATGGGAGAAGAAGACCTTCATCCCAACGGGTTTCACAAGATGCCAGCGGGCTCAAAACTAACCTCAATGATGTGCCCAACCGCGGTTAAAGATGCTGATGGCCTTAAGCTGATGCTCGGAACGGGTGGCAGCAACCGCATCAGAACAGCTTTGCTCCAAGTGCTTGGCAACCACCTCTTTGGCGATCAGCCTCTACAAGAAGCGGTGATGGCTCCTCGGACACACTACGAAGGTGGGGTGCTCTACGTAGAAAGTACCGGCCCTCAAAAAAGAGCCATGAACCCAGAAACACTTGAACGGCTGAGTGCATTGCCCGTGGAGCATCTCATATTTGAAGAACCTAATATGTTCTTTGGAGGTGTTAACGCTGCCGCTCGTAACTACGAAGGTGCCGGCGACCAGAGACGCGGTGGAAATATTGCCGTGGTCAAGCCAGAGAGTTCAACCTAGGGCTCAACAAATGGCCGGAGAGCATAACGCGGAATAGTCTGCATCGCCGAGCAGCTCGAACACCGATAAGTATCGAGCCATTGTACTTGCTGCACTCGAGGAGCAAGCTCACCACAACGGCATTGAATTTCCATGCGAACCCGATCGGCAATATAACGCTGCATCAAGCGAGGATCGGTTCTTGCTTCTCGAAAGATCTCACGGTCATCAACCGAGAAAATAATAAGCGGCTGTCCCATAAGAATCGTGAAATAATTAAACATCATGCGCGAGAGACAACCATTGCCCGCCGCAAACGGCGTAATCTTCTCAAACCCATGAAGCAACACAGCTGCATACTCAACCAAGTTAATAGCGTGGTAAAACCCGCTTCCCAACATACACTTCATGGCGGCCTTATTCAGCATGGCCACCCACATAGCCATGGTGCCTTTAACCTTCTCTGCGGGTACGCAACCGGAATTACCTTCACTCACTTCAAAGTCATTCTTTGGGCTTCTTAAAACTCCCCGCCCCGCAGGTACGCAGGCCATCCCATATTCTTTTTGCTCATCCACGATTAACTTCTGCCAGCTGATAACTTCGTCCAATTCCAATGGTTGGCGACTTTGAGCTATCTTTTTCATTTGGATGAACGCGCCGGCATAACCTACATCTACTTTTTGTAAGTCTTCGCGCGAGTAATCAATGGTCGGAATATTCTGAAACTGGAGTACTCCACGTCGCTGCTTTACCTCTGCGCTCTCCAAGAATTTGATGCGCTGAGATTCCACTAAAAATGATATTTCACGGTCGGTCAGAGTCATAAGTCTAAGTAAAAATTAGCACATTCTGGCAACCAAGAAAAAGTGATAAAATATTAAGCCTAGCCAAGTACCGGAAACCATAAGGATATTTTCGCTCCGCCCAAGTCTTCTGACTCTCCAATTTCCAAGTGTCCACCATGGTCTCTTAAGATGGAATCGGCGGTAAATAAGCCCAATCCCGTGCCCCGGTGCAATGTTTTCGTGGTCATAAACGGTTGCAAGACCCGCTTACGGTCAGCTTCCGAAATACCTGAACCATTATCCTCAACGGTCACCGCTATCCACTGCTGACCTTCCTGGGCTAACACCTGTGCGATAACCCGAATCAAGCCATCCCCCTCATCGCCTTGAATCTCAGGTGGCGAGTCGTTGATTCCATCAGAAGCGTTTGTCAAAAGATTTCCCAATACGCGTTCAACCTGAGACCTGCGACACATCAACCGTAAATTATCAGGAATATTAACTTCGAGACGATGTTGGCGAATGCGCCCATGAACAATCAAACGGACATCCTCGAATACATCTGAAAGAATCTCAGTAGCCATAGGCTGACTTTCGCCCGCAGAGTAGTGATTTAAAGCTTGGTTCATTCGCAAGATAGACCCTGCACCTTTCTCAACAAATACAAAGAGACGACGCAGATCCGTCACCACATGCTCGGACGAACTTAACTCTTCAGAGGCAGGCACATAATCTTCGACAAATCGGTCAAGTGATTTGGACAAATCGGCTATCGATTGATTGACCTCTGAGGCCTTCGCTCCTAAATCAGCTGATACGCCGACAATGAGCTGACCTAAAGAAGCAAGCTTTTCGGCTTGGCTGAGTTTAGTCTCCGCCCTCACGAGATTTTCTTTCGCTCGGCCATAACTATCGCTAAGCTTCAGGAGATCACTTCTCTCTCGTAACAATTGGCTTTTGAGCTGGTCTGTCTCCTGCTGAACTTTGGACGCTGCCTGCAGACCTTCTTCATGACGAGCAGAAACAACATCAATTTTCTCCAAGAGCTTATCCTTCTCGAAGATCAGGTCCCGGATGCCTAGAGGAATGGCCAGAGAAAAGAAAAGCATCTCCACCGAAGAGCCAATCAAAAATGAGTAGTCCAACCAAAAAACGTCAGGCATCCACCCACTGTTGTGAGCTAGAAAAAGACTGATCCCTACCAATTGCCCAGCCCATCCAAAAGACAAGAGCCTACCAATTTGGGAACCTTGATAAGCACTCACCAGACAAACCGAAACAAGAAAAACAGTAAGCCCTCCACCCCAGAAAATAGAGATCTCGGAAACCTGCTGAATATCGATGAAAAACGCTAAGAAGAAAAGCAAGCTGGGAATACCGATGCAAAATCGAAATACGCTCCACAAGCGAGGACTCTTACCCTTTAACTCCAAAAGTTCGCCGATAAACAAACAAGCAATAGCTCCGCTGAGAAAGCTGGCGGCAGTTACAAACTGAAAACCTATCTCACCAAAGTTTGGCCAAAGATATCGATGCAAGAGTTCCGAACTGGCAAGAGCCGCGGTAACAATGACTACTACGTAAAAACCATAAATCAAAAACTCTCGGCGTCGCGTAATCCAAAATAAAAAGAGTGAATAAAGAACCATCATCGCCGCCAAACCGATATAAACCGACCAATAGACAGCATCGACCGCGGCGTACTCAGAAAAATGGTCAATTCGACCGGCAAAAAACTGAAGCTGAGCAATTGCCGGAAGCTCTATTCTAAAAACAACACTGTACTGACCATCGATATCCAGTTTGAGAGGAAAGCCAAAATATCTCTCAGCGATGGGTCTGGTGTCATAGGCGTGTAATGTACCAGTATGATAATGTTCGAGAATATTCTCGGCACCATCCAAAAGCCACATTTGTATATCAAGGGGAACCACCCCCGGTGACCAAATCGCCCATTCACGCTGATCACTTTTCAGTACATCTACCGGAATAACAACCCACAAAGTCTTACGTGTATCCGAGAGAACAACGGTCCCACCCTCAGACTTACCAAAATCACCTTCCTTAAACTTGGACAAAGCCTCGAAGACTTTCATGGATGAGTCATCCACCGATTCAAGATAGGACCAGACATCGCTTTCAATGGCTTTACCCTGGTCCAATTCACCAGGAAGTTTTAAAGCCTGAATCTCCTGCGGGCCGGAGTCAGCCTGAGCCCCAGAGACAAAAAGAAGGCATGCAGCAACGAACACCAAGCTAAAGCGACTACCCATGACTTCGTCCCACCGGTAACCAAACTCTAACGAAACCACCCGAAACGGCTGTGGACTGAGGAAACCCTATTTCGCCGCCGTGCTCCTCAACGATACGCTTCGCGATAGACAAACCAATCCCCAACCACTTCGCCGGATTACGGGTCGTCACAAAAGGACGAAAACCCGAGCGTCGAATCAGTTCTGGAATGCCGGGTCCATTATCTTGGACCGTAAGTGTGACTCCTTCTTGTTCCTCAACAAACTCAACTTTTGCCTGGACAACAATACGACCAGCAATGGAGACAGAATCCACGGCGTCAATTGCATTTAAAATCAAGTTGGCCAAAAGCTGAGAGATTTGACCAGACTTAGCGGTCAGTTCCGGCAGTGCATCGAACTCGCATACAACTTCGTGCTCTCTTAAACGACTGGCTAGGACACATAAAACCTGCTCCGTAACTTGTGGAATATTGGTACCGGGTGCCGCGCTGTCATCGATTCGGCCATATCGAGCCAAGGCTCGATTCACCCTAACAATGTATGAACTCTCTTCCTCTAATTTCGAACACGCTCGTTTAACCTGGCCATAGTTTTGAGCATCAGACGTGTTTGCAACAAACCCACCAGCTGGTTCTAATTTTTCGACCATCGTGCGAAAACTTTGAACACATCCACTGATATGAGTTGCCGGATTCCCGATATCATGTGCAACCCCAGCAACAAGTCGGCCAAGACTCACGTGATATTCTAGATGGCGCAACTGCTGACGAGCATCTCGAAGTTTGCGTTGAGCATCCATTCGCGATTCTTGAGTTGAAGTTAGAGTTTCCCGAATAAATTTGTCTTCATCTTCGAGTCGCTTAAATCGCTCTACTAGATCACGCACTTCATCATTGATTTCAGAGAATCGTTGTTCCTTTTCCTCAAGCGACTGATGAAGCAGTTCTCGAGAGGCCAATTCTTTTTGAAACCGCATTGGCAGAATCGAGCAAAGAACAGTCTGAAAAAATAAAGCAATCCACAAATGCAAATAAGGCCACTCTAAAAGTTCCGGTAATAACCCAGCACGCATAATAGGAACATAGATTGAGACCAGTGCCATAGGAAGTACAGCGACCATGAGATTGGCCATAAAAGCCTTTTTCTCAAGCCAACCACGCCAAGTAAGAAACAATAAAGCGGTACCAACCACCATATGCATTAAGGCTGTGGTCGCGTAGAATAAGAATGTGGCCGTTAAAGTATACAATAGCCAAGAGACGGCTGTAGCCTGTACGGCCATAGTTAAAATGCGACTCCAACGGTCATTGGTATCTCGTTCATAAACAATTCGTCTGAAGGTCAGCGCTGTAAAGACAACGCAAAGTGTTAGCCAAGTAACGGCTTCAATATTGTGTTGAATCTTCAGACCAATAAAATCCCAGAATCCAAACTCATCTAAAATAAGACCACCCACCGAGAATATTAATCCGCAGAAATATAGATAGGTGCGTTCTCTCAGCATCAAGAAAAAGCCAAGATTATAAATAAGCATCAGCACCATAAAGCCAAGAAAAAGACCAATCATAACAGAAGGCTCTTCAATTGTGCTGCGTTTCGCTGAGGAACAAGTGTATTCCATCTGTGTGAGGCTCGGGCCTCGCACACGTGTCCGAAACACGAGGGTCACTTTCTTGCTTGATGGAACCATCAGCGGATAGCGAAGACCAATAAGCTTCATGGGTTGAATTTCACGAATCTCAAAGCTGCCTCTAATATCTCCGATAACTTCCCATGCCCGATATTCAGTCCACCAAACCGAGATCACGGACAAATAAGCCGAAATGTTTTCAACTGAAGCATTTTCTAAACGCAGTGCATACCAATGGTAACCATCACTGGGAAAAATGGAATGGCCACCTGAAGAGTTGGGAACTTTCTCCCACAACGGCTGACTCACTAAAATTTCGCGTAGGTCATCACTGGAGGAATCGGTATATCGGTAAAGCAAATCTGGAAATGACGAACTACCTTTTTGAACCACCATAGGTTGAAGGTCGTTTAGACTTGTTCGTTCCGTATTTGAATAAGATTCGGCACACCCAAATAAAAAGAGGGGAAGAAGCAACAGATAGATGCTGAATCGACGACTCAAAATCAACCTCTTGATGCTAACGTCTCTATTTGCTCCCGTACAGCTTTGGAGAGTTCTGCTATATCGTCGACGCTTTTTCCCTGAGTAGAAATGGGCTTGCCAAAAGTTACTCCAACAGTTCCAGCACGTGGAGCAAGCTTAAGCCGAGGTAAGACATCGGTACTACCATCAATGTGAACAGGAACAATCGCAGCGCCCGCCTCTAGCGCAAGATGAAACCCGCCGCGTTTAAAATCCATCATCGTCTGCCCATCACCCCGTGTCCCCTCGGGAAAGATAATAACATTTGACCCATCGATAACCCGTTGGCTTGCTTCACTCAACGCCTGGCGCGCTACCGCAGACCGTTGCCGATCGACAACGATTGACCCTGCATGAACCGCCGTCCATCCCCAAACGGGAATCTTAGAGAGTTCTTTTTTAATAACAAAATATGCAGGGACAGGCAGCCCGACAATAATCGCTGGTCCATCAAAGTGACTCTCATGGTTGGCCATCAAAATATAGCCTTGCTTTTCCGGGAGATTCTCAACACCAGATACGCGGTGACTTACGCCAGTGACCCGAAAAAGTGTTTCACACCAAAATCGTACCCAGCGATGAGCTTTTAAACGCTCACCCTTTGACATCCAAAAAGCAATCTGAGGGCCAACGATACACGTGGCCAGTGCCATGGAAAGATATATCAAAGGCCAGAATATTCTCATCACGCCATAAACCTCACTCATTCTCAAAATCAATTAAGCGCGTTATTTCGTAGAGTCGGTGACTCTGTCCTGATGGGTTTGTAAAACACTTCCTGCAACCCGAGTGACAACCGGCTCCAATGCATAAAGAAGAGCCGTTAAAACCTTGTCCGGTGTCTCTTGCGATAACCCTGCAGACATACCCGCATGCAATACAAATCTTGAGCCATCAAAGACACAAGCCTCGTCACCGGCGTGGCCCCAGCTCACAGGAACCTTATTGACCACCAAACTCAGAGCACCTTGAAGCATATCGGGAGCCCTTTGGACCAGGGCATTTCCCAAGACTTTTAGTAACCGAGGATCGAGCTCACGACCATCCATGGGACTATCGAGTTCTGGAATGGGCTGCAGCTGACCCAGTGGGACACCTTGAGCATCCACTTCCAATCGAACTGCCCATGGGACACCGCCCAGACAAATCGCTGCCTGGTAACCCTTATCGGACTCCAGCAGCCTTCGGGTACTTTGCTCATCTCGCGAATAAATCCGGCCTTCAATGCTTAACCGCTCCAGACGAGACCGCATTTCGGCACAAATTGACGAACTCTGAACAAGCCACTCAAACGGATCAGGAAAAAAATCAACCTCTGGCGAAACTTCTTGTCCGCGCAAAGCATTGCTCTCAACGCCCTGATTAAAAAGTTGCCATGAAACGATGGGATCCTGATCACCAAGATGAAAACTTCTAAATAGACTATCGAATAGTTTTCCCGTGGCGTAAGGACCTCGATACCGCAACGAAGTGGTCTCATTTAAATGCGCATGCAAACTCACATAATTTAGAACTGCTGCGCCAAGTCCAGAGGGCATTTGAGCCGGCTTATCAACCGCTGGAATATGAGATGGATTTGACCAATCAATGGAAGCGACCAGCGCAAGAGGCTGCTCTTGTTCTGGGATAAAGAAAGCATCCACGGCACCAAGAATTGGGTCCATTCCATGGCCCGTCCTTAATGTGGCGCGACTGCCATCAGGAAGACGAAAGTGGGCTTCCACCAGTTTGCCATGCTCGCCTTGAGCCTCAACCCATAGATGTCGGTTGGGGGCCCAGATCCGCGTGATCAAGCCCTGCTCAATTTCCAATTCTGTACCAGCCGGTAACGTCTTCATCGTCGTCACCGGCTATCAGTTCAGATAGCCTCTGCGCAAGGCTTGGAACGGGCTCTGGGGAGATAATGAACGATCGAGTCATCCTGTTTCTCAACGCCATCAGCGTCGAGTTCAAAGAGCAAATCCCAAAGGTCTCCAATAACAGCTTGAGCCGTCGGAAACCGTCCGGCTCCCTTTCCTTTTACAGTTTCTACGGGACCACCATCTCGATAAAAAGTAATGGCATTGCGCTCAGCCCTCACTCTGGCCAACGGGTGGCTTTGGGGCAAATATCTTGGAGAAATCCAAGCATCTACACCAGTTGCAGAGCGCCGGCACTCAGCTACCAACCGAATCACTTCACCTCGGCTCTTGGCCTTAGCAACTTCCTGAGGTCCAATTTGCTCGATGCCCTCACAGCGGATGTCTTCAGAAGCCACGTATTCACCAAATCCACGGCGAATCAGTATAGCCAGCTTTCGCGCTACATCGGCACCATTTAAATCATTGGTCGGATCTGCCTCAGCAAACCCTGCTTTTTGAGCCGCATGAACCGCAGCCGCAAAGCTACGTCCCGAAGCCATTTCATCGAGAACAAAATTGGTCGTACCATTTAGCACACCAACCGCAGCTTCCAGAGGCCCCTCCTCGGCAAGACGAACCGCAGCTTCAATACAAGGCGTCGCGCCACCGACCGCAGCCGCGTACAAAAGTTGTTTGCCTTCCTGCTCCGCCAAGGCCTCAAGCCGCGTGCCATACTGAGCAATGACTTCTTTATTCGCAGTAATCACATGACGACCAGTTCGAAGACTCTTTTCGATGAGACCCAGCGGCAAGTCCAAGCCCCCCATAACTTCAATGGTGATGTCGTGAGGTTTAGCCAAAGCCTCCTCAGGGTTATCGAAGAGCAACTGCTTTGGAACCTGAACCGGACGCTCTTTACTTAAATCGCTCACAGCAATGGCGACGACCTCAAAACGAGTGGGTAACTCTTGAAGACGCTTGAGCACGCCCACTCCTACCGTACCGCAGCCGAGTAAAACCACACGTTGCTTCACACATTGCACCTTCCCGGTGGCCAATTGGTCAACAAAAGGTCCAACAGAGGTTTGCCCTGAGAGTCCCGGTGCTCGAACGGCAAAAGGAAGCTGACGAACCCGCGAAAAGTAAATCGACTTTTCTTGAACGACTCCGCCACCGATTTTGAGTGCTGTATCCCATGAGAGTGTTTCGAAACGCCGCGCGCTGTTGCCCTCTTGATTGGGATCGGCGTCGTAATAACCGTCCACATCTTTAAAGAGCACACACTTGCCACCCAATTGGTCCGCTACAAAAAGTGCCGTGAGATCTGAGCCACCTCGCCCCAATAAAGTCTGTGCGCCCGTCGCGCTGCGCCCAACGAATCCCGGCATGACAATCACCGAAGACTCAGCGAACACATCTTGGAACTTATCAACGTCCAAGGCGATGGGCGTGGCATCCAAAGAATCTCCGTCGGTATAAAGGCCTGCTCGAGAGGCATCAAAAAGCTCAGCCTGAATGCCTGCCTGATCCAAGGCCAAGACCAAATAACTGGCAGCGGTAGCCTCACCGGTGGCAACCAAGCTTGCCAATCCCGACATATCGGGTTCGGCACAAAAGGCTCGGGCCTGCTCCAACAATAAATCCGTGGTATCACCAAATGCTGAGACCACGGCTACGACTTTCTCACCTCGGCGCACAGCCCGGTAAATTTCATCAACTGCTTTTCCTAAATCATTTCGACTTGGCAAAACTGAACTGCCAAACTTCTGAACCGTGATACTTGTCATCACGCACTCCTCTATGCTTCGAATCACTGAAGGATTCGACTAAATAACTGAATTATAAGATGATTTTGGATATCCCCGGCGGACCCTGCATAAGAGCAACAACTTGGGTTAACGACCACCGGGGTAAAACATGCACATGCTAGCATGCATCTGGATGAATGAAATTTGAACGGTACACACCGCGACACCTCCGAGTTCCAGAAAGGGTATCGCCGAACATTATTCCGAAGTCAAACAAAAAAAAGAGAATTTCGGAACAAAATTCAGATTCGCGCCATGGTGAACATCGTCGTAGTCAAATACGGCTCGCCCCACCGGCGCTTATATTCGATATCGGTGCCCAAATCGTAACGGGTTATGCCCTCTTCACTTAGCTGGCTAATTGCCTGATATTGAAGAACATTTCCCAAACCTAAATGGCTTAAACTGTCCTTAAAACTAAACTGAAGCCCTCGATAGGTCTGTCCACTCACACCCCCAAAAATAAAGCCGAGATCCTCACCATCGCGACTCGCCACAATCAAACGTGCCCCACCTCGCCGAACCAAACGTGGCATCATCAATCGATAAAACTCCCTCATCTCACCTTGATTCACCCCGGATTCAGAAAGCCCCTTCCAACTCGACGCCTCAATATTCATGATCCGTTCAAAATACAGTTCGGCCTCTTGAAGGGAACCTATGGCAATTCGATTGAACTCAATTTTCTCTTGGGAACAACGCGAAATATCTCTTCGAAGATTTCGCCTAAAATAGCGGCTACGCCCAGCTAGAAAGCCTTCCAGCCCGCCTTCCAGACTGCAAGCAACCCGAATGGTTAAAGGCCCTCGATATATTCTAAAGTCCTGACTTAACCGATAGAGAAGCCGCTCCACCCAGAGTTGTTGGTGATCCATTCCAGCCAGCAAGGCAACATCCCAATCATGGTGCCCCTTGAAGAGCTCAGTTGCTTCTTCCACCAACCGCACCGGATCCCAGACCACAAAAGGTGATCCCAGCAACCACATTCCTTCCAGCGGAGCCAAATACCTGAAGCCATCGTGATGATGCCCCTTCATAAAGGCAGCAAAAGCCGACTCGCCCTGCCATAGCCAAGGTTCACGAGATGCACCAAATGCGCCATGAGCCGGCAGCCCCCAGTCTAGAGACGAACAAAAGACATCGATGCCTGGAGTTCCCTCAACAGCCTGGTCAAACAAGGCCGACTGAGCATTCAGCTCTCCTAGAGTCAAAGACTTCATCTTCGAAGCAGCCTAACACAAGATCAGGTCGAATTGGATCACTCTCACAACTTTCAATTGCCTCTAAAGTTGAGTCAAACCAGCCAATTTGGGACAATCTAAGGAGATATTACCGTTCGGGTAAATACACTTCGCCGTATCCAGAATTGTAAATTGCCCAAAGACCAGGAATCGACCGTGTTCAAACGAGCGTGTCTCATTGTTGTGCTTTGCTTATGCTATGGCTCTATTGGCCAAGCAAAGGAAGCAATCCAACTTGCGGCGGGGCAATCTCAATACAAGCTCGACGAGAAGTTATCCTACCTGAAAATTCAGGGACGGCTTATGTCCCTCGACGAGATACTCGCCAACGGAGGACACAAGAATTTTGCTGAGCCTCTGGGTCAGGTACCCAACTTCGGGTTTACTGATGCGTCCTATTGGTTTCACGTACAATTGAAAGCCGATCCCAGAATAAGAACCCGCTGGCTTTTAGAAATCGGCTACCCTCTTCTCGACCAAGTCGATGTACACATTCTCCGTAACGGTGTGCAAGATGAATCCTATCACACAGGAGACTTATCACCTCTGGCCCAGCGCCCTATCAAGCATCGACTCTTCTTGTTTCCTTTAACCACGAATCCCGCTGAGACAATTGATCTCTATATTCGCGTCAACACGGAAAGCGCAGTACAGCTGCCTCTTCAACTTTGGGACCCTGATACATTTTACGAATACGACGAACCCAGAGTTCTGGCCAAAGCCTTTGTGGCCGGAACCCTCGTCATCATGTTTTTCTACAACCTCTTTTTGTTTTTCACCATCCGAGACTCAAACTATCTACACTACGTTGGCTTGGTCGCAATGATGCTGCTCTTTGATCTCTCGTTGAATGGTTTGGGCTACCTTTATCTCTGGAGTGAAGTACCACTGATCAGTCAAAAGATTGTCCCCATCAGTATATCGGGACTCGCAGTGAGTGCTGGCCTATTCACGCATGTCTTTCTCAAAACGAAGGAAAAGGCGCCAAATACCCACAAGATACTGGCATTTTTCACCGTAGGGTCCGGACTTATTTTTCTCGCAAGCTTCGTCCTCAGTTACTCCATCACAGTAAGAGCTGCCGCTCTCTTTGGCGGAAGTATCTGCGTGGTATGTATGATTGTTGGCCTTTTGGAAATGCGGACGGGCTACGGTCCTGCCAGATATTATACAGTCGCCTGGCTATCGCTTTACAGTGCAACTGTTCTCCTAGCCCTGAGTAAGTTTGGCCTGGTCGAACGAACTGCATTTGTCGAGCAATCTTTCGAATTCGCCATGGTGCTGCAAGTTCTACTCTTCTCCTTCGCCCTCGGTGACCGAATCAACCAAATTCAAACCGAAAAACAAAAGGCTCAAGAAACTGCACTGCTTCAATACGAAAAGTATGCGGAAGCAATGGAACGCAACCAAGCACTCAAGGATGAAAACCTCCGATTACAATCTGCGGACAGTCACAGTGTTGATCTTTTGGAAATGGAGCGTCACGCTTTCAAAACCAATACGGAGTTGCGCAATAAGCAGATTCTGAAAGAGCGCAATGCCGATTTAGGAAGTCTCATCGCCGGTATGCTTCACGATATCAACAATCCCTTGAATCAGATTTTGACGTCTCATGAGTCACTCTTCTCTGAAATATCTGCTCTGGAGACCGCTCTGCTTTCGAATATGGCCGAGGATGGAGCATCTGAAGCAGCCAAAAAGAAACTTCAAAAGAGCTTCAAGCACATGCGCAATATGCTCGAATACATCGAGCTGGCGGGCCGGCGCATCGACTCGCTGAACAAAGGATTTATCACCTACTCCAAAATCAATACGGACCCGGTCACCAACGTCAACTTGGACGAACTGGTTAATATCACCAAGCATGTTGTAAACAGCCGAATCAAATCCTTTCAGGTCGACTTCGATATTGGACAACTTCCCAAACTTACGGTTTGCCCATCTGAAGTATGCTTTATTCTATCGATTCTGCTTACGAATGCGGCCGACGCCCTCGAAGCAGTTAAGGCCGAACATAAGGACCGCCGGGCATTTTTCGATGGAAAAATTTCGGTCAAAGCCCATACCGACACCCACAAAGATGTGGCGGGAATTATCATTGTTGTGGAAGACAATGGCGGTGGGATCTCAAGTGAGGAGTGGGATAAATTTCTCGAGCCTTACATGACCAACCGTTCAGAAGCCAACTCCGGTCTAGGCCTCACAATTTGCAAAGCCTTGGTACAGAAAAACCGCGGACAGATGTGGCTTGCAGACGCCCCGCTACTTGGCGGCGCACGAATAAAAATATTTTTTCCGGCCAGTTGATCCTTTTCTAAGTACCCATCCTTTACTACCTTGCAAACATGAACAGAATTTTAACAACACTGATACTCTCCATTTCAATCGCCGGCTGCAGTGCATCCAGTCAGCAATCGAGCTCCGAACCAAGTGCTACGGCCTCACCCACCGCAAAGGATTCCGCCATGACTGACATCACACCTCCAAGCTCTGCCAATCCCGCTGCATTTACCCACGTCGTTCAAGAGGATGCCGCTTACTACCTAAGTGGACCACAGCAAGGCCGGCCCTCCGAAGGCAAGCTTTCCGCGGGAACCAAAGTCTCACTTAGCGACGATAAAATGGGTCAGTATGTATTTGTTGAATCCGAAACAGGTGTCAAAGCCTGGGTTCATGAAGATGCTCTGAAAGCTTTGGATTAATCATCAACCTTCGTTTGGTTGGTTAAATCTTGTCTGTAACCGTGACAAATTCCTGAGGCCCCATCGGGCTGTATGTTCTCGATTGAGAATCGTACCAATACAAATCGTCATCGATATCGTTCGGGTTCATTCCCTCTTTTTGCAGGTGATGCTTGATCACTTTGAAACTCGCTGTTGTCTCAAGTTTCTCCACCACACGAATAAACCGCGGGCGTGCAGCCGGAGCTAAACCAGACTCAACAATATCGAAGATTTCCTTCGGTGCGAAATCATGCCCCTCGGCCACTTCGATAGCCGCCGTACCAACTCGCCCTTCATGGCCGTCAAGTCTCACACCATAAACCGTAGCCAGCCCGATGCACGGCGCGCGACTGATGACTCTAGAAACCTCTTCGGTGGAAACATTTTCCCCTTTGTATCGATAGGTGTCACCGACACGGTCCTCAAACCAAAAATCCCCGTCACCGTCTCTTCGCAACATATCCCCAGATGCAAACCAGCAATCGCCCGGCTCAAATACGTCTCGCAGTACTTTGCGCTCAGTTGCTTCCGCATCAGTATAACCATCGAAGTGAGAAAAGGGATTGCCCACTAGGATCTGCGAGATCAACATTCCAGGCTCATCATCGGCGCACGGTACCATGTACCCATTGGCATCACGCACGTATTCGTCTTCATCAACATGATACTGCACCAATTCCACTTGTTGCAGACCAAAGGGCACACGACCCACGGAACCAATCTTTTGTCCCGTTAAGTTTGCCAGCACCACATTGCCTTCGGTGGAACCGTAAAACTCGCATACGCGCACTCTGCCATAACGGTGCCTTAACTGGCTCCACACATCGGCTCGCAATCCATTGCCAATAAAGAGTCGAATGGAGTGGTTGCGTTCATTACTTACCTGAGGTGCAGACACGAGATACCGGCACAACTCACCCACATAAAAGACAACCGTTGCCCCGGTACGATGAACATCATCCCAAAAACGGCTCACCGAGAACTTAGCGCCGAGGGCCAATCGACACCCCGAAACCAAAGCACCACCTGCTCCCAAAAGAAGGCCGGTGGCATGATAAAGCGGCAATGTACAATAAACAGTATCATCAGGATTCAGTCCCGCCGCGGCGGCCGATGCTGTAGCTGCCATGAACCATCGTCGATTTGAAATTCTTGCAGCTTTGGGTAGGCCGGTTGTCCCGGATGTAAACATCAAAAGTGCCAGGTCACCGGGCTTACCCGGGTTAGGTTCTATATGAGGCGCTAAAACATCCGAGGCGG